>JBLIDK010000012.1:0-43721 GCA_047632595.1 Sphingobacteriales bacterium | reverse complement strand
GTATCTTGGACACAACAATATCCGGCAATAATTCCTCGTGAGTTTGTTGATAAATCTTCTAAAAACGACTTCCTAGAAAACACAAATATTCAGGTAAAGTACATTACTAACTATAACAAGCCAAGCACTTGGAGAGAAACGGCTAACTATATAATTTCTCTAAGTCCAAAAGTTGTAGTCTTTCAATGGTCAATTGCCATACAAGGATTGCCTTTAGGTCGTATTATTAGTCGCTTAAGAAAAGTGGGAATTGAGGTCATTGTAGATTTACATTTTGTTGTTCAAAAAGAAAATAGTGCCATTGACCGAGTATTTACCAAATTCGGTATTTCGAAAGCTTCTCACTACATCGTACACGCCTTAAAAACCTTTGAAGAATTAAAGGTGCTTTTCCCAGCGAAAAAATTCAACTTGTGTGAAGATGGTAGTAGAACAGCAACTGAACAAGCTGTTATAAAATTATATCATCCTATTTACGACATCTTTAAACCAAATCCTGAATTTGATGTTGAGCAATTTAAAAAGGATACTAATTTAAAGAAACATGTATTCTTATTTTTTGGATTTATTCGAAAATACAAAGGGCTTCATTACACTATCGAAGCATTTAAAAAAGTTACTGAAAAACGTGACGATGTCTCTTTATTGATTTGTGGAGAATCTTTTTGGAATACGCTGGATAACAATAAATTATCTACTAAAGTTAAAAACTTCTTATTTAAAATAGCCAAGTCTATTTTCTTAAGAAATTCAGACAACGAAAAGGACTATAATCCGCTTGCATTAATTGACAAATTAGGATTAAAAGATTCAACTGCAGTTTTCAATACTTTTATAGCAAACGAGGAAGTTCATAAGTACTTTCAAACTAGTGATTGTGTGGTTTTGTTTTACGAAACAGCAACTCCATCAGGTATTGAATCGCTTAGTTATAACTTCAATTTGCCAATTCTAGCAACTAAAGTTGGGCATTTCCCTGAAACTATAAAAGATGGAGTAAATGGTTATTTAGCAGAAGCGACAGACATTGATTCAATGGCTGAACAAATGCTTAAATTCATTGACAAACCATTACCTAGTGAGAATGTGGCTAAAATCGCTCAACATTTAAGTTGGTCTAACTATGCTAAAGCTATTCTTAATAATTAAGGTGCTTTTTTACTTCTTTTTTTAAAACAGGTAGCATTTCGCTTTCGAACCAAGGGTTATCCATAAACCATTTAATATTTCTTGGTGAAGGATGTGGTATTGGTAAATATTTTGGCAAATATTCTTTGTAGTTTTTAACGGTTTCAAATAATGTCTTTTTTTCTTTTTCCCTAAAAAGTGTTCTTTCGAATACTGTCCAAATAGAAGAAATAATTCAATATTCACCATTTTAGAAAAAATCTACTCAAACCAAAGAATTGAACATTCTTGGCGAGGAGGTAAATCACCACTTTTTCCTTTTCCAGGATAACAGAAACCCATTGGCATTAAGGAAATCTTTTTCGGGTTATAAAATTCTTCATTGCTAACCCTCATTCATTCTCTAAGTCTTTTTTCCACTTGCATCATCCTAGGGTATTCCAGTTTTTTTTTGTAAACGTTGACGCTGAGCTTAACCAATAATTAATATCTTAGCATCAGGATGAAGTTGAACTATTGGGTTCGAACCTAAAGGAAGATCGTTTTCACAATTAGTACATTTTCGAATATCTATTAGCAGTTTTTCCATTTATTGCACCTAATTTAAATAACCAAAAATGAAAATAATTATATTATTTATTTCTCTTATAAGCTACACACTTTTAAGTTTTTCTCAAGATAGCTTAGTAATTTCTAAAATATTTAACACATCCTTATCAAACGATGCTGCCTATGAGAATTTACGTGTACTATGCAAAGAAATTGGACCAAGACTTAGTGGAAGTGCCGCTGCTGAAGAAGCAGTTATCTACACAAAAAAATTAATGGAAAATATAGGTTTAGACAGTGTTTGGTTACAACCTGTTATGGTTCCTAAATGGGAACGTGGCAAAAAAGAATATGCAGCCTACACTAATCCCTCTTCAAAATCAACAGAAGAAATTCCAATTCTAGCATTGGGTGGCTCAATTGCCACGCCTAGAGGTGGAATTAAAGCGCAACTAGTGATTTTTAACAGCTTAAAAGAGTTAGAAAATGCAACAAATCAAGAAGTAGAGGGTAAAATTGTCTTATTAAACGGTGAAATGGAAAAAACGGTAGTTAGCACATTTGACGCTTATGGAAAAGCAGTAGGTCAACGTTATCATGGCCCAGGAATTGCAGCTGAAAAGGGAGCCAAAGCACTCATAATTCGCTCATTAAGCCATAAGCTTGACAACATACCACATACTGGAACTTTAAACACAAGCGATACCATTAAACAAATTCCAGCTGGAGCTATTCCTACTTTATGGGCCGACAAACTAGCCAGCTTATATGAAGACAACAATAAGTTAATTTTTGAAATTCGTTTTGATTGTAAATGGTTTGAAGATGTTGAAAGCTTTAATGTAGTTGGTGAAATTAAAGGCTCCTTGTTCCCGAACGAAATTGTTTTAGTTGGTGGTCATCTAGATAGTTGGGATGTTGGTGAAGGCGCTCACGATGATGGTGGACCTTGTATGCAAGCTATTGATGTTGCAAGAACATTCAAAACATTGAAAATAAAACCGAAAAGAACCCTCCGAATAGTACTGTTTATGAACGAAGAGAACGGATTACGAGGCGGTTTAAAATATGCTGAACTATCAAAACTAAATGGAGAAATACATATTGCAGCGATAGAATCAGATGCTGGCGTTTTCACTCCAAAAGGATTTTCATATGTGGCAAATGAGTTAGCAGCAAAAAAAATCTACAATTGGCGTTCATTATTTTATCCATATGGTATTTCCGAATTTGGAAATGGTTATGGTGGAGCGGATATTGGTCCGTTGAAAGATCAAGGCACTACATTAATTGGTTTTAGACCTGATAGTCAACGCTATTTTGACTACCACCACGCTGCAAGCGATGTATTTGAAGCAGTAAATAAAAGAGAAATGCAATTAGGCAGTGCTTCCATAACTACATTGGCATTTCTATTGACATCTTACGGTTTGTAATTAGTATAATTAAAAATACTAATTAGTAAATACTCTAACTTGCAAATATTAAGCTCATTCTTTTAAAGTATGCCCACAAAAACACCAAATAAATCAAGTCCAATTAATATATCCAGTAAAGCTAAAAGAATAGGATGTTTAGTCCTGAAATACGTTGACATAAAATAGCTTTATTATGTCAAAGACAGAGAACAAAGTAGTTACGCGGAAACAAAAAGACCTCATTTAAAACTAAAAATGAAAACAGGTATATTTATACATGAAAAATCCTCAGAAACTAGTTTCTGAGGATTTAAATAATTAATTAAAAACCGTCAACGTATTTTAGGACGGGTTAGGTGGAGAGTACCGGATTCGAACCGGTGACCCCTTGCATGCCATGCAAGTGCTCTAGCCAACTGAGCTAAATCCCCTTTTACCGAACAAATGTACGCTAATGATTAATTTCTCCAAGTGTCTAGGTCAATTACTTCTACATTGCTGTAGTAATGTTTGATAATGGCCTCAAAACTATAACCTAATTCTGCCATTCTATGTGCTCCTTCTTGAGACAATCCTACTCGATGACCAAAGCCTTGTCCTTCTAAAACAACCCAATCATCTTCCTTACTTACCACAAAACGATCGCTTTGAACTCTCCAATCCTTTCTTACAAGTAATGGATTAAAATCTTCATTCTCCGTCGACATTTCATAACGTATGCTATCTAAGGTATTCCAATTTACTGTCTCCATACCAAATGACTTATTTAAATACTTTTGCCACTCTTCTTCCGATAATCGTAATTGCCAACAAGCGTGATTTCCCGCTAAACTAAAAGTATCTTCAACCGAACGTAGATAAGATAAACTTCCACCCCACACATCTTCAGAGTTGGCTGTTTGCCCACCACTATTTGAATGGAATACAGCATCAATAAGCGCATTGTTAACATCAGTCACTATAAAGCCCTTTGAAGCCGCTACGGCCTCTCCTATTGTCATATTAAACCTATTCTTCCCTCTATACACTTGGCATTGCACAAAATCACATATATCATAATTAGGGTAGTTAGAGTTTAGCATCTGACGTAAGGCATAAGTTCTGCACAAGACTGCTTGAGTTTTCAAAAATTCAACATTGTAAAAATGTCCAACTTCTGCTTCTAAAACTCCTGCTAAATACTTTTCAAGGTTGACTTCATTTATTCCACGTAAAAAGTTCTGTTCTATTCTTACCAAAAAGTTATCATCAAAAGTGTGCACGTCATTCTCAGGACTTGTACTTCGAACCTTAAAGACCCCAAAACTGTCAACCGACACAACTCTAGGCTTAGTCATACGGCCAAATTCTTCGTTGTTGTAATAAAATAATATTTTATCTCCAGTCTTTTCAAATGATATTCTATCGTTTTGAAAAGCACTCATTATCAAAACATTTCCATCATAAATGGCATACTCTCCAGTATCTATTTTAACAGAAAATCCCTGTGCTTTTATGTTGCCAAACAAGCCAACTTTTATGTCCATTGCATTCACAATAATGGACATCATTAAGACAACAAATAAAATTAGTTTCTTCATTTTTTGGCTAAATTAATTGCAATTGTTGCTACTTCTTCTGAGGCTAGAGACTTCATTAAACTAGCTTTTAGCTCCTTGTAGTCTTTTAACATTCGACTCTTATATAGATTATCGTTTAATATCAGGTCTAACTCTCTACCAATAGTTTCAGAATTACATTCGCTTTGAATTAACTCCTTCACTACAGTTTTGTTCATTATAATGTTAACCAAGGAGATAAACTTAATTTTTATAAGCATTCGACCCATAAAAACGGTCAATTTATTTGCCTTGTACAACACTACTTGAGGAACTTCAAATAAGGCGGTTTCTAAAGTAGCCGTACCAGATGTAACCAAAGCAGCCTTAGACTTAGCCAATATGTTGAAACTATTATCAAAACGTATAGACACATTTGAAGGCAAGGTTACTGGGTAGTCCTTTCTATTAAATGCGGGTGCTCCTACTATAACAAATTGCTCTTTAGGAAAATTTTTACTTACCTGTAACATAGTTGGCAACAATCGTTCAATTTCTTTAGCCCTACTACCAGGTAAAAGGGCAATAAAATCTTCTTTTTCTGTTGGGTTGATCTTTTGGAATTGATCAATTTGCTGTGCAGAAGGGTTTCCCACAAAAGAAGCGTCTAAGCCGAAATCCAGAAAGTAATCCTCTTCAAAAGGTAAAATACAGCACAGTTTATCTACTATTTTCTTAAGTTTATGAACGCGCCCTTCGCGCCAAGCCCAAACTTTTGGTGCAATGTAATAACAAACCTTAATTCCTTTCTTTTTTATCGCTTTAGCGACTCTCATGTTAAATGCAGGAGAGTCGATTAAAACAACAACATCGGGTTGAAATGCGAGTATGTCATTTATTACAAACTTTATTTTATTAAATATCTCTGGTAGCCTTTTAAGCACATCCAAACCCATTACACTTAAGCTTTTGTAATGTTGAATTTGCTCCCCTCCTACCTCCTTCATTTTATCTCCACCCCAAAACCTAAATTCTACGGTAGAAACCTTGGCCTTAATTGCCTTCATTACCTCTGCAGCATGTAAATCACCAGAGGCTTCGTTTGCAATTAAGTAGACCTTCATGACTTATAAATTGCTTTGAGTAAAAAAGAAAATAAATGCATATATGAAAGTTGCAAGCAGTACTCCTCGTGATAGCTGATCTTTTTCTTTAGCGATTAAAATTCTAAAGAGAATTAAGTTACAGCCAATGCATAATATGTATAAAAACGAGTCACTAACCATGTAGTTAATAAGCATTCTTATGATTTGGGCAAAGCCAAAAAATAGTACTGGAAGCAACGCTCCATAAATGGCTCCTAACCAAAGTTTATCAAGTTTAAACATCTAATTTCCAATTACTTAGTTTAGGTATCAATGGGTGGTCTGTAAAGTCATATTGCACCGGAACTATCGAAGCATATTTGTTTCTTAAAGCCCATTCATCAGTGTCTGTTCCCTTATCGTTTAATATAAATTTACCTGTAAGCCAATAATACTTTCGTCCGCTGGGATCTTTACGTTCTTCAAAGTCCTCTTCCCATTTGGCAACAGCTTGTCTACAAATTTTCATTCCTTCAATTACGTTGTCTGCAGGAAAGTTTACATTTAATAAGCCTCCTTTAGGCAAGCCACCACCTAAGGCATTTTCAATAATTTTACGGACATAAGGTTTTATTGGCTCAAAATCTATGTCATGAGCATAACTACAATGAGAAAAACCGATTGAAGGGATATTTTCAATAGCGCCTTCCATTGCAGCAGACATGGTGCCAGAATAAATAACATTAATTGATGAATTGCTTCCATGGTTTACGCCAGATAAACATAAGTCTGGCTTACGATGTAGAACTTTGTTAACTGCAAGTTTGACGCAGTCAACAGGCGTACCCGAAGATTGCCAGCAATCGATATTTGGGATGACTTCCACCTTATCTAAACGAATAAGTTCGCCAATAGTTATTGCATGCCCCATTCCACTTTGTGGACTATCTGGAGCCACTACAATTACGTTCCCGAATTCAGCAGCGACTTCTGCTAAGAATCTGATTCCTTTTGATGTAATTCCATCATCATTTGTGACAAGTATAGTAGGCTTTTCTGGCATGCTACGAAGTTAAGCTTCTAGAAAGAATAAGTAATGGAGTATTAATTCACAATTGTAGAAAGGGACTGAATTTTCTTTAAATCTTGCTCGCCTTTGCTAAAAAAACCGTCACTCTGAGTGTCCCGAACGACGTAGGAGTATCGGGATGTATCGAAGAGCGGTTTTTTAAGTTTTTCCTTCCTTCAGTACTCTTCGAAATCTTGTAGACTGAAACATACTTACAGTATGCAGGTTGAGAGACTTCGTAGTTTTATTTTGCCAGTCTGTGACTGGCTTTAACTAAAAATAAAAGCCGTGTCAGAGACACTCCAAGTCATCTAAACTTTCAAGTCTCTCTTCGAAAGACTTGAAAGAGTTGTGTTGTAACTATTTTTACTTGTAGCGAGGAGCGGAGTTGAACCGCTGTCAGCCTTAGGCTGATATGAATCCTTGCGCATTAAATGAATTGTTAATTTGCGCCCATATCCAAGCCCGGCCTTGACCGCCTTTCAACCGCTTTTCTCTCAACATTGCTTCATTTTTACTTTTAAATGTTTCCACATAAATTACAACCCAAGGTCTAAACCTTGTAGTATGACCTTTTGTAGATCGAAAATTATGATCCTTAATTCGTTCAATTAAGTTAGAAGAATAACCAATATATATCTTCTCGTACTTTTCAGAATACAATATGTAAACAACAAAGGACTCTTCTATATTCTACTTAAACAAAAAAAGCATCCGCCTGAGGCGGATGCTTTTTACTTGTAGCGAGGAGCGGAGTTGAACCGCCGACCTCAGGGTTATGAATCCTGCGCTCTAACCAACTGAGCTACCTCGCCAGAGGATGTGAGGTCAATTCACATTACTTTAAGGCTCGCCTTAAAGGTCTGCAAAGGTAGGAGTATTTTATTTATCACGAAACATAAAAACAGGCAAAAATTGTACTTTTTTATTATTCCACGCAATTAGTTAAAAACTTCATTGGTCAAGAGTTTGTCCTTTATAGAATAAATAGTATTCTTGCAGTATAGAATACATGTGAACGAAATTATGGCGAAGAAGATTAAATACCAATGCGAGTTTGTCGTTAACTCATCTCCAAAAATATTATACAATTTTATTTCTGGCCCATCTGGGTTAGCTGAATGGTTTTGCAATGACGTAAACATTAGAGACAGCATTTACGAATTCGTTTGGGATGGTGAAGGCTCTCAATACGCCAAAATTCTTCATAAAAAAGAAGGACAAGGAGTTCGTTTTAAATGGGAAGATGACGATGATGATGAGTATTATTTCGAATTTGCTGTTATAAAAGATGAATTAACTGGCGATGTTTCACTTATGATCACTGACTTTTCTTTACCCGAAGATGCAGAGAATGACAAGTTAATTTGGGAAAGTCAAGTCTCTGATTTAGGTAATTCAATTGGTGCTTAATATCAAATAATTGCTTATTCCCGTTAATCAATGCTAATCTGTACTTACATTTGTACAGATTTATATGATACCCAAAATATATAAACTCATACTGCGGTCATTTATAGGGCCATTTTTTGCAACATTCTTTGTTACAACACTAATTCTATTAATTCAATTTCTTTTTAAATACATTGATGATTTAGCTGGAAAAGGATTAGATGGCTTTATTATTCTTGAATTACTTGGTTATTCAACGCTTACCTTAGTTCCTGTAGCCCTTCCTTTAGCCGTTTTACTTTCTTCATTAATGACATTCGGTAATCTGGCCGAACATTATGAATTAGTAGCATTAAAGTCCAGTGGCATTTCTCTTAGAAGAATTATGATGCCACTATTTGTGTTCTCCATTATACTTTCCATATGTTCCTTTCTAATTGCAGACAAAGTAGTGCCTTGGGCTTACTTGAAACAAAATTCTTTATTATACGATGTTCAAAAGAAGAAACCCACATTAAATATAGCTGAGGGTGTTTTTTATAGTGGTATTGATGGATACAGTATTAGAATTAAGGAGAAAAACAACGAAACAGGTGCTTTAAAAGACATTATTATTTATGATCATTCTGAAGGAAAAGGTAACAGACAAGTAATTCTTGCTGATAGTGGCTCAATGAACCAAACTCCCGATGGAAGATTTCTTACTCTTACTCTCTATAGCGGAATTCAATACCAAGAAACGAGCGATGATAAAGCCTCAAATTCTAGAGACAAACACTTAAGAGTTAGATTTGAACAGCAAGAAGTAAAGTTTGACTTAAGCTCATTTGATATGAGTAGAACTGATGAAAACTTGTTCAAAGATGGATTTAGAATGCAAGATGTAAGGCAATTAAAAACAACTAGCGATTCCCTTCATGAACGAGCAGAAGATATTTATCTTAACTTATATCAATTTACTTCAAGGTATTTTAAGCCTCTTTCAGAAGACTCTATGTTAAGAAGATTCACCCCCGTTGTTTCAACTGAGGCTGATTTATTTAATGTGATTTTAAGCAAAAAACGCGAGCAACTTATTAATCGTGCAATGGCAAATGCTCGAAATGTAAAAAGTAGAATTGATGCGAAATCGTGGGAAGCAGATCGTTTACTAAAACGTGAAATTAGGTATGCTGTTGAATTTCACCGAAGATTTACTTTAGCTGTGGCATGTATTGTGCTATTTTTAATTGGGGCTCCACTTGGAGCTATTATTAGAAAAGGTGGACTAGGAGTACCCGTTGTTATATCCGTTTTCTTTTTTGTTGTTTTTCATATTTTAACTTTAACTGGTGAGAAATTTTCAAGAGAGCTCGTTTTAGACATTGTTCCTGGAATGTGGTCGCCTACCTTTATACTTTTACCGGTGGGCTTATTCATCACTTATAAAGCAACTTATGATAGTAATTTATTAGATAAGAAAGCCTACACTAGAGTATTCAAACGTATATTTAAACGTAAAAAAGCGGAATAATGAGGGTGTTATTCATTACAAACAGAGTTCCATTTCCACTAAAAGATGGAGGAAATGTTGTAATTTACAATACCATCGAGGCCCTTAAGTCAAAACATAGTATTTCTTTATTAAGCTTAAACACTTCTAAACATTTTACAAAATTAACTAGCCTACCTCCACTTTTTAAGAAACTTAACCATTTCAGCGCAATGCCTATCAACACAAATTTAAATGTAGGTGGTGCGCTTTTAGCACTTTTAAAAAATCAATCGTATAATATAAAACGCTTTTATTCTAAGAATTTTGACACAACTATAGTTGACTTTATAAAGACCAATAATCCCAAAGTTGTTCAATTAGAAGGATTGTTTTTGGCTCCTTATATTGATATTATTAGAAAGCATTCGAGTGCAAAAATTATTCTTCGTGCACACAATGTTGAGCATGTTATTTGGGAAGAACTAACAAAAGAAGCACATGGACTGAAGAAGTTTTACTTAAATTTATTAGCCCAACAACTTAAAAAGGAAGAAGTAATTGCATTCAATAAAGTTGATGTTGTGGCTTGTCTTTCAAAATTAGATAAAGTTATAATTGAAGACCTTTGTAAAACTAAATGCATTGCAATAAATCCACTTTTTAAGCTTCCTAATGCTATTTCTTATGTGAAAATCAAAGAAATCACACAATTTGGACACATTGGAGCCATGGACTGGCTACCTAACAAAGAAGCTGTTGAAACATTAATATCTAGTATTTGGCCTTTTGTATTTAAAAAACACCCCAAATGCACCTTGCACTTAGCAGGTAAATCTTTAAATAAAAATCAATATAAATCACTTGGGGTTATCAATTACGGAGAAGTTGATTCAGCTGAATCTTTCATGTCGAAATTGAATGTACTTGTAGTGCCATTATCCTCAGGTAGCGGAATTCGAATAAAGATTTTAGAAGCTATGGCTTTAGGGAAAATTGTCATCGCCTCTCCACATGCTTTAAAAGGTTTAAATGTTTCAAATAACGTTGAAGTTTTGATTTCGACAACACCCGAAGAATTCATTAAAAATTGCAATTTTTGCATAGAAAACACAGAAAAAGCACAAACAATTGGCAAAAACGGACAAAAATGGGTGCAAAATGAGTTTAATCGTGAAAAAATAGTTGAAGATTTTAACCAACTTTATTTAAGTGAGTAAAAGGACTAAAATATCGGTTATTACTGCTCGATTTCCATATCCTTTGGAGAAAGGAGACAAGCTTCGTGCCTTTCATATTATTAAAAACCTAAGTCAAAATGCCGATATTCAACTATTAAGTTTAAATACAAGCGCCCCAATAAGTGATTCTCAGCTTGCTCAACTTAGTCCATTTTGTAAACTAGGAATTGAAGTCCACAACCTTGGTAAGTTTAATTCATTCTTCCGGATACTCCTAGCTTTTTTCAAGTCGTGGCCCTTACAAATCGGATATTATTATTCGGCTAAAGCGAATACCAAAATTGAGGAATCAATTACAAAGGTAGGCTCGGATTATATCTTAAATCTACTTCCAAGAACTGCCGAATATGGTAAAAACCTAATGATCCCTAAAGTAATAGATTATATGGATGCTTTTGCCAAAGGAATGGAACGCCGAAAAGAAAATGCCCATGGCATAAGTAAGTTCATATTCAACCTTGAGTTTAAACGCTTGGCGCGATATGAAGAAGAAATATTTTCTCGGTTTTCGCTTCACACGATAATAACAGAAGAAGATAAAAAATTGATCCATCACAAAAAGAATCAACAAATTGAAATTGTTCCAAACGGAATTGATTCTACCTTCTTTCAATCTTTGAACAAAAAGAAAAAATACGAAATAGTATTTGTTGGCAATATGAACTACCCTCCTAATGTTGATGCATGTAAGTTCTTAGTCAATTCGATATTGCCTTTATTACCAAAACAATTTACTGTTTTAATTGCAGGTGCAAACCCTAGCAATGAGGTTAAAAACCTTAAGTCTACTCAGGTCAGCATTTCTGGTTGGGTTGAAGATATTAGAAATGCCTATGACGAAAGTAGTGTTTTTGTAGCGCCTATGCGCTTAGGAACTGGACTGCAAAACAAAGTATTAGAAGCCATGAGTATGAACATCCCAGTTATAACTACCCCAATGGCAGCTAATGGGTTACGAGCAAAAAATGGTCAAGAATTACTTATTTGTACAAATGCAGAAGAATTTGCAACACAAATTCAAAACCTTTTACAAAATTCGAGGTTAAATAAGCAACTGTGTGCAAATGCCCATTCATTTGTAACAGACAATTACAACTGGGATGAAATTGTTAAAGATTTATATGGTAAAATAACTTCCATTAAGGTTGATAACTAAAGGCAGCACTGTTAAATTTGCAATCAAATTAAGAATATGAGTACAAAGTTAAACTCAATTGAAGAAGCGATAGAGGATATTCGCAACGGTAAGATCATTATTGTTGTAGATGATGAGGACAGAGAGAATGAAGGTGACTTCTTAACTGCTGCTAGAAATGCCACTCCCGAAGTAATAAACTTCATGGCAACTCATGGTAAAGGATTAATTTGTGCTCCATTAACCGAAAACCGCTGTCAAGAGCTAGATTTAGGATTGATGACCGGTGCAAACACCGCTTCACACGAAACCAATTTCACTATCTCTGTCGATTTACTTGGACATGGATGTACTACTGGTATTTCTGCTTCAGATCGATCAAAAACTACACTTTCCTTAATAGAAAAAGATACTAAGCCAACAGATTTAGGTCGCCCTGGACATATTTTCCCATTAATGGCAAAAAAAGGTGGTGTTCTTCGAAGAGCAGGGCATACAGAAGCAGCGGTAGACTTAAGTCGATTAGCTGGATTTGAACCAGCAGGAGTGATTGTAGAAATCATGAACGAAGATGGGTCAATGGCTCGCCTTGATGACCTTCTAAAAATTGCTGAAAAATTTGATTTAAAAATTATAAGTATTGAAGATTTAATTGAGTTTAGATTAAAAAAAGAGTCCTTAATTCATCAAGAAGTTGCGGTAGACATGCCAACCAAATGGGGAGATTTTACTTTAACAGCATACACACAAATAAATAATAATCAAGTTCACTTGGCAATAACCATGGGTAAGTGGGAGAAAGATGAGCCTATATTGGTTAGAGTTCATTCTTCGAGCATGAGTGCTGATATTTTTGGCTCATTTCAATCTGATAATCAAAGCTCCATTCATGCTTCAATGGAGTTAATTGCTGAAGAAGGAAAAGGAGCTATTGTTTATATCAATCAAATTGGAAGAGGTGCTGGATTAGTTAAGTGGTTAAATGCTTATAAAGATTCAGGAGAAGAAGATGCGATGAATAGTGCTCCAAATCCTGACGATAGAGATTATGGAATTGGTGCTCAAATTTTAAGAAGTTTGAATATCTCAAAAATGCGATTAATCACTAATCACCCAGTAAAACGTGTTGGAATAGACAGCTTTGGGCTTGAAATAGTAGAAAATGTTCCACTTGCAGCTGAGACGCCCGCTTAGATTCTAATTATTATTTTGCTTATTTTCGAACTCGATGGTTAAAAACGATTATTACTTAGTTGATTCAGTTGACCTACAAGCATTCACTATCTCAGTTTTTCAAAAATTGGGCTTCAGTAGTGAACATGCCAAAGATGCTTCAGAAGTTTTATTAGCTGCAGATTTGAGAGGAATAGACTCTCATGGTTCAGCTCGCTTAACTGGCTACGTTCGACTCTTGAAAAAGGGAAGAATAAATCCAACACCAAAATTAGAAATAGAAGTTGAAACCTTAAGTACGGCTACTTTACAAGCTGACAAATCAATAGGACTGGTTTCAGCACAATATGCAATGAATTTGGCTATTGAAAAGGCAACAATAGCGGGAAGCGGTTGGGTTGCAGTTTGTAATTCAAATCATTTTGGTATTGCTGGCTTTTACACAATGATGGCTGCACAGAAGGACATGATTGGCATTGCCATGACAAACGCTTCACCTCTTGTCTCTCCTACTAACTCAAAAGAACGTTTGTTAGGTACAAATCCCATTGCGTTTACATTCCCAGGTGGTAAGTACTCACCCATTGTAATTGACATGGCAACATCAGCCGCAGCAAATGGTAAATTAGAAATTGCTTCACGAAAAGGCTTAAAAATTCCTACTGGATGGGCACATGATAAAGACGGATTTTCTTCTTCTAATGCTAATGCAATTAAAGAAGGTGGCAGTTTGTTACCTTTAGGTGGTGAAGCAGAATCTGGAGGACATAAAGGCTATGCACTTAGTGCTGCAGTAGACATCTTATCTGGTGTTTTAGGTGGTGGCGGATTTGGACCATGGGTACCTCCTTTTGTAGATTTTTTAGAACCAAAGCATACTGAACACGGTGCGGGAATTGGACATTTTTTAGGTGCCATTCGTGTAGATGCTTTTAGAAAAAAGGAACATTACTTTGGTGCAATTGAAGCATGGATTGAACGATTTAAATCTTCTACTCCAATTGATGATGACTACCCTGTTTTGATTCCAGGTGAACCTGAAACTAAAATGCATCAAATTAGATTAAAAGAAGGAGTTCCAGTAATTAGTGCAGTCTATGAAGACCTAAGTGAGATAGCTACAAACTTAGAATTGGATTCAATTCCTTATAGTAAAGTTATTACTCAATAAAAACAAAAAAGGTTCTGGAAGCCCAAAACCATTTTTAACCTAAACTATTACAATGAAAAATTTACTCCTAAAGTAAATACATGTTCAATAGTTGTGCCAGCTATCTTATCTTTTTAAAAAGTCGAGACCATCTGACATTTCTATTACCTCCCCTATCATTTCTTATAGAAAACCAGACAAAAGATGCCTTTCCAATTATATGATCTTCGGGAACAAATCCCCAGAATCTGGAATCTAAACTCTTATGCCTATTATCCCCTAAAACGAAATAGTAGTCTTTTTTAAAGGTGTAGTTGCTTTCAACTTTTCCGTTAATTACTATTTTATTTCCTTCAAACGATACGTCATTTCCTTCATGTTGTTCAATACAATCCTTATATAAAATATATGAAAGTGAATTCATTTTAATTGAGCTCCCTTTTTTTGGTATGAATAAAGGACCAAAATTATCTTCATTCCATTCAAAAATTGAATTTCGTGGATACGTGTATTCAGCAAAATCGTTTGCTCTTCTAATTACAGGGCTGACAACAGTTACATAGGGTAATTCCTTAAACTCTTTAGCCATTTTTTTAGTCATGCTAAATTGAAAATCACCCAATTCACCAAAAATGCTAACATCATCAATACCTAAGTCTTTCAAACTGTCTACATTCAACAATCTTCCTTCAGTTCTTACATAATAAATCCACTTGGCATTGGTTGGGGCTTCAATCACCTTACCATTTACAAACACGTTCGCATTACTTATTTCTACTGAATCTCCTGGTAAACCATAAACCCTTTTTATATAATTTTCTCGATGTTCAATAGGGAATTTGGACTCTTTTGGATAATTAAAAACCACAACATCTCTTCTTTTTATACTCGAATAACCAGAAAACCGAATATATGGAAGTTCAAAAAATGAGAGGTAGGCTTTTAATTTAGTGCCAGGTATGTACTTTTGTACAAATGGAATGCTAATCGGATGAACATCCATTCTAGGTCCATAATGCATTTTACTCACAAAAATGTAGTCTCCTTTTAACAAAGTGTTTTCCATACTTGAAGTAGGAATGGAATAAGCACCTAAAAAAAGGATTCTCAAAACTGAAGCTGCTACAATGGCATAAACTATAGCATCCAACCACTCCCTTAGTGGTGGTTTTTCAATGGATTTTCGTTTCAAATACTCAATATCTGAGCTAAAAGCTAGAAATGGAATAAAAAACATAGGAAAAACCAATACCAAAAAATTGTCTAGTCCACTTCTTCTACCAAAGGCATTTGTAAGGTCCATTAACACTCCTAGCCATACAAAAACATTAATAATTGGAATGAAAAACAGTACTAACCACCACTTGGGTCGATCTACAATTTTTAAGATTTGAATACCTTTAAAAATAGGAATTAAAGAGTACCAAGGGTTAATACCTGCCTTTTTGAAAAGTCGCCAAAAAGCGACTACATTAAGTAGTACAATTGTTGAAACGATGATATAAACAACCCAATAAGGCATTTTTACTTCGATTCAACTAAATCATCCATCGAGAACACACCTTTTTTGTTTTGCAAAAACTCAGCAGCTAATACTGCCCCAGTTGCAAAGCCTTTTCTATTAAAAGCAGTGTGCATTAAATCAATTTCATCAATTTCTGAGGTATAGCTAAGTACATGAGTTCCCGGAACATCTTCTTCTCTTACTGAAACTATTGGAAGTTTGTCATCATCTACGTCGTCAACGATGTCTTCCTCAAAACTTTCCCAACTTTTTAATTTCGTTTGTTCCTTTAATATACGCTCAGCTGTAGTGATAGCCGTTCCACTAGGAACATCTAATTTTCCTGTATGATGAACTTCAGTAATTAATGCATCATAATTTTCATTATCGCCCATTAATTTGGCAATTTGAGTACACATTTTCCAAAACAGATTCACTCCTACACTAAAATTTGTAGCGTAAAATAACGCAGTGTTTTCTTTTTTAACCTGAGCTTCAATTGATTTAAAATTATCGTACCAACCTGTAGTTCCAACAACAACTGGCACTTTAGCTGCAATGCACTCTTCTATGTTTGTAACGGCACTTTCTGGACTTGAGAACTCGATAGCTACATCTACATTTTCAGGACTTAATTGTGCTAGGTCTTCTAAGTTTTCACTTGTTATTTTAAGAGTGATTTCATGTCCACGAGCTATGGCAACGGCTTCGATTTCTCTACCCATTTTACCATACCCTATTAGTGCTATTTTCATAAATTTAGTGTTAATGTTAGGCCAGTAAATCCAGAAGTTACCGGAGTTCTTGGCACAAATGATGGTTGAACTTTTAAACTGAGGTCGTCACTTATATCAAAAGTTCCTAATTCAGCACTTACAAAGGCATCTAATATATTCAAAGTGTATACTCCAACGATGCCCAATATGGACAAATCTCGATTATTCTTAAACGTATTCTTAATGTCTGCCGTTTGTTGGTTGGTGTAAATAGTAATAAATCGATCTGTAGAATCTCCACTCGCCCTATTGGTCAAAATTTGACTAAATTCCTTCATTCCTTTGTTGTTTTCACTTGCGTTGTATATCAATAACGCAAATCCTCCATAAATAATTGGAACTTTCCAAATGTCCTTATTATAAATCTGTCCAAGACCAGGCAAGGCCATCGACATAAATAAAGAGGTTTTTGAAGATTTAGGATCTTTGTCGGTTATAACTATTGTAGGCTTTTCTGTTTTAGATTTTCCATCCTTTTTAACTTGTTCTACTCTAACAAGAGAATCAACAACAACGACCGAACTGTCTACCTTAGTAGTGTCTTGAGCAATTGCAGGGACTGTGAAGCACAGTAAAAGAAGTATATAGGTTAATTTACCAGTCAAGAAGCTCCAAAATGCGACTAAGATCCTCATTTGATAAGTAAGGGATAACAATTTGTCCTTTATCATTTCCTGCTTCTGTAACCGACACTTTTGTGCCAAATTTTGACGATAGCTCATCTTGAATTCTTCTTATTTCAAAAGATATCTCTTTAGCTCCATCTTTTTTAGGAGTGTTAACTTTAGATTCTCCAATAGATCGAACTAATTGTTCAACTTTACGAACAGAAAGTTCTCTCGTAATAGTTTCATTATAAATGTATAACTGAACATCTACATCTTCAACGCTAATTATTGCTCTAGCGTGTCCCATGCCAATTCTTCCGTCTTTAATTCCTGCTTGTATTGCAGGTGGAAGTTTCAAAAGACGTAAATAATTTGTAACCGTTGAACGGTTCTTCCCTACTCTATCTCCTAATTCTTCTTGTTTTAAATCGCATTCATCTAATAAACGTTTAAAACTAATTGCAACTTCAATTGAGTTAAGATTTTCACGCTGAATATTCTCAATCAAGGCCATTTCCAACATTTGTTGGTCATTTGCCTCACGAATATAAGCTGGAATCATTTCTAATCCAGCAAGTTTAGATGCTCTTAATCTTCGCTCACCACTAATTAGTTGGTATTGATTATCACCAAAACGACGAACCGTAATAGGTTGTATTATACCTTGAACTTTGATTGATTCAGAAAGCTCTTCTAAACGTTCCTTTTCAAATTCAGTACGAGGTTGATAAGGATTCGTTTTGATTGAAACTACAGGAATTTCAGCGATAGATCCAACAGATTTACTTCTTGATAATTCTTGTGAGGATTTTTCCGACACATCATCATTATCATTTAAAAGAGCACTTAAACCCTTTCCTAATGCTTGTCTTTTTGCAGCCATACTAGTTAATTGCTTCTACTTCTTTTCTAACTTCTGATTTCTTAACAATCTCTTTGGCAAGATTCAAATAGTTAACCGCTCCCTTACAAGTTGCGTCATGCATAATAGCTGCAAGACCAAAACTAGGTGCTTCACTTAAACGTGTATTTCTTTGAATAATGGTATCAAAAACCAAATCTTGGAAATGGGTTTTCACTTCTTCCACTACTTGATTAGACAAGCGTAAACGCACGTCGTACATAGTAAGCAAAATTCCTTCAATTTCTAAATCTGGGTTTAATCTAGTTTGAACAATTTTAATAGTGTTCAATAATTTACCCAATCCTTCTAATGCAAAATATTCGCATTGAACTGGAATAATAACTGAATCAGCAGCAGATAATGAGTTAATAGTTATTAACCCCAACGATGGAGAGCAGTCGATTATAATATAATCGTAATTTTCACGAACAGTTTCTAATACCGCTTTTACTTTATGTTCTCTATTTTCAAGATTTATCATCTCAATTTCTGCACCAACTAAGTCAATATGCGCCGGCAATAAATCCAAATTTGGCGTATCAGTTTTGATAATTGCATCACTTATAGGAAGATGGTCAACAATGCATTCATACACACTGTTTTTAATTTCACGAGGATCGTAACCAATACCTGAAGTAGTGTTAGCCTGTGGGTCTGCATCAACTAATAAAACCCGATGTTCTAATATTGCCAAACTTGCTCCTAAATTGATTGCTGTGGTTGTTTTACCAACTCCACCCTTTTGATTTGCTACTGCAATTATTCTGCTCATAATTTAATTTGGTACTTTTGCAAGGGCTCCATGATTAATAATAAAATTAAGCTCGCTTAGTGTGGCGCTAAGATACTAATATCACTTGCTTATATTAGCGGTGTTGATAATTTGATAAAAACTGTGCATAAAATGTTAATTACATGATTTTAATAATTTCCGGAACCAATAGAACCAGTAATAAAACGCTTTCAGTTTGTAATTTTTATAAACAAGAAATAGAAAAGAAAGGCGCTGTAGCTGAGGTTATTTCGTTAGACCAATTGCCAGATTCATTCATAAAATCAGACATGTATGGTTCACGTAGTGATACTTTCAAACCCATTCAAGAGAAAATTACAAAATGTGAAAAGCTAATTTTTATTGCGCCTGAATACAATGGAAGTATACCTGGAATTTTGAAAACTTTCATCGATGGCTGCGATTTTCCGCAATCTTTTAAAGGAAAAAAAGCCGCTTTGGTAGGAATTAGCAGTGGGCGACATGGAAACTTAAGGGGTATTAGTCACCTTACTGGTATTTTGAACTACATGGGTGTTACTATCATGCCTGATAAAATGTACATCCAAAATATAAATGGCGAACTTTCAGAAACTGGTGAAATATTAATTGCTTCAACAGAAAAATATATTCAAAGACAGATAGATTCTTTTCTAGAATTTTAGATAGTTCCAATTATCCGATTTACCTTTACAGCGATGACTTTAGAGGAGCTGATTGGCAAATTTGTTGCCGATGATAAAATAAATAATCTTGCAGATATTCTTCAAGATAAAGGGCCAAATTACGTTCATCTTAAATCGCTAGTTGGTTCCGCAGCAGCATTTAGAGCACTTGCTACCCACCTAATTAACAAACAAAACTTCATTATCGTTCTCGAAACTAAAGAGGCCGCAAGCTACTTTCACTCAGATATTCAGAATCTTAGCGATAAAAATATACTTTTCTTTCCTTCAAGCTATAAAAAGGAATTCAATCTTCATACTGTTGATGAAAATAGCACTCGACAACGCGCCGACACGCTATACAAACTAAATAAAAGTGAAGAAAAAGGGCAAATAGTTGTAACTTATCCTGAAGCAATAACTGAAAGTGTTGTTGATTCAGTCACTTTAAATGCGAGCGTGTTTGATGTTACTTTAAAAGATGAAATCAATCTTGATTTTCTATCTGAAATTCTAAATGAACACGGGTTTGATTTGGTTGATTTTGTTTATGAACCAGGACAATATGCAGTTAGAGGTGGAATTGTAGATATTTTCTCTTATTCAAACGATAATCCTTATCGGCTTGAGTTACTTGGTGACGAAATTGAAAACATCAGAACTTTTGATGCTTTTACACAACTTTCATTAGCAAAAGTCAATAACTTCTCCATTCTTCCTGATATTAAAGAATCGTTGCAAAACAATGCTTGTAGTTTTTTAGACGTTATTCCAAAAGACTCAACTTTATGGATTAAAGAACTTGAATTTGTTCAAGAAGCAATTGAATCTGGTTTAAAAAAGGCTAGAAAAAGCCATTATGAGCTTGAAACGAGTGATGATTTGGGTAAAGTAGTTCTTCCTTTGGAGAATTATTACCAAAAAGATGATGGAATATTTGAAAGTATCAGAAAATTCAATGTAGTTGAATTTGGTAAGCATGTTCATTTAAAACCAACTCATACCATTGAGTTTAACACTAAACCTCAACCTTCTTTTAATAAGAATTTCAATCTGTTAATTGAAAACCTACAGCAAAATCAAGAATTAAAAATCGAAAACAGCATTTTTGCTTCTAGTGCAAGACAAGTAGAGCGTTTGTATTCTATTTTTAAAGACTTAGGTGCTTCGGAAGTCAAAAATAAAAAAGTTGCATTTTCTCCAATCTATCAAGCCATTTCTCAGGGTTTTGTTGACCATGATTTAAACATTGCTTGCTATACCGACCATCAAATTTTCGACCGCTTTTATAAGTATGCTGTTCGAAAACAATTCGACAAGGCAAAGGCCCTTAGTTTAAAAGAACTTCGTGAGCTTCAACCAGGTGATTTTGTCACCCATATTGATCACGGAATTGGAAAATTTGCAGGTTTAGCTAAACTAGAAGTTAACGGAAAGGTTCAAGAAAGCATTAAGCTTGTTTATAGAGATAGCGACATCCTATTTGTAAACATTAATGCCCTAGGAAGAGTTAGCAAATACACTGGAAAAGAGGGAACTGAGCCTAAACTTAGTAAATTAGGTAGTGACACTTGGGCTAAACTTAAAAGTAAGACCAAAAAGAAGGTGAAAGACATTGCTCGTGACCTTATTAAGCTTTACGCGAAAAGAAAGGCACAAGATGGAACTGGATTTTCACCTGATACTTACTTGCAAACGGAGTTAGAGGCTTCCTTTATTTATGAAGATACTCCTGATCAAATTACTGCAACTCAAGACTTCAAAACTGATATGGAGAGTCCACACCCAATGGACAGACTAGTTTGTGGTGATGTAGGTTTTGGTAAGACAGAAATAGCCATTCGAGCAGCTTTTAAAGCGGCAACTGATAGTAAGCAAGTGGCAATATTGTGTCCTACGACTGTTTTAGCTTTTCAACATTACAATACTTTTAAAGAAAGATTAAAAGACTTTCCAGTAAATATCGATTATGTGAGCAGATTCAGAACCACAGCAGAAATTAAGGAAACTTTGGCTAAGGTTAAAAATCACGAAGTTGATATTTTAATTGGCACCCACAGAATTGTAAGTAAGGATGTTCAGTTTAAAGACATTGGCTTATTAATTGTAGATGAAGAGCAGAAGTTTGGTGTTGCAACGAAAGAAAAATTGCGTTCGTTAAAGGCCAATGTGGATACTTTAACATTAACCGCGACTCCAATTCCTAGAACTTTGCATTTCTCCTTAATGGGTGCTCGTGACTTGAGTATTATTAATACAGCCCCTCCAAATAGGCAAGCAGTTAATACCGAATTACATGTTTTTAATGAACAGTTAATTCAAGAGTCTATTTTATATGAGCTAGACCGTGGAGGGCAGGTTTATTTTATTCATAACCGAGTAAAAGACATAGCAGCCATTGCCAATATGATTCAAAAACTTTGTCCAGATGCGAAAGTTGGAATTGGACATGGACAATTAGCAGGACATGAATTGGAAGCAGTAATGCTCGACTTTGTAAGCGGTAATATCGATGTTTTTGTGTGCACTACGATAGTCGAATCAGGATTAGACATCTCAAATGCCAACACCATTATTATTAATATGGCTCAAAACCATGGTTTAAGTGACTTGCATCAGTTAAGAGGACGAGTTGGACGCTCAAACAGAAAGGCTTTTTGTTATTTATTGAGTCCACCCTTATCAACATTAACCCCAGAAGCCCGCCGAAGACTTACTGCAATTGAAGAATTTAGTGATTTAGGTAGTGGTTTTAATGTTGCCATGCGTGATTTAGATATTCGAGGAGCAGGTAATTTATTAGGAGGAGAACAAAGTGGATTTATTGCTGAAATTGGCTTTGAGATGTATCATAAAATATTGGATGAAGCCATTCATGAGTTAAAAGAAGAAGAGTTTGGTGACTTATTTAAGGATCAGAAAGAGAAACCTTATTTAAGTGATTGCCAAATTGAGACAGATTTTGCAGTACATATACCGAGTGATTATGTGAGCAGTAATGTAGAGCGTTTAAATTTGTATAAGGAATTGGCTGAGTTTGAAAGCGAGGAACAATTAGAAGAGTTTGCCATTAGAGTAAAAGACCGTTTTGGACCGATTCCTGATGAGACCATAGACCTTTTTGATGTTGTGAGGCTGCAATGGCGAGCAAAAAGCTTAGGTTTTGAAAAAGTCTCTGTAAAGGGTGGAAAGATGCGAATGGTTTTTGTTTCCAATCCTACCTCAAAGTATTTTGAGTCGGCTATTTTTCAAGGGATCCTTGGTTTTACTCAGTTACCAAGTGTGAATGCTCAGTTAAAGGAGAAAAATAACAAGCTTGCTTTAACCATCAATAAAGTATCTGATTTGCATGCGGCTATTGAAATGACGGAAAAGATGGTTCAGAGTGTTCCACAGGTAATTAAGTAAGAATTATCATTCCAAAAAGGTAAGTAAATCAAAAACATTTCTCTAAACCACTGTCAAACGTACGTTAATTAACATTTGTAAATTAGCAATTCATTCAAGGTTTCGTTAGTTTAGATTATTATTGAGCTCAATAGCACATATTTAGTGCAAGTACAAATACCTCTTCAATAGTTCAGCCATAGGAAGTAGGGCACAAAAAAACCATCATCAGCCTCAAGCTGATGATGGTTTTTACTTTTTAGACTCGTTATTAATCTAGTTATTTTGTTTACGAATCATATTTAACGCCGAACCAGCTCTATACCAATCAATTTGCTGTTGGTTATAGCTTTGGTTACAAACAATTACATCTTCGCTACCATCTTTATGAGTAATTTTTAATTTAATAGGTTGATCTGGCTTAAATTCATTCAAATTAACCGTTTCAAACGTATCGTCTTCTTGAATTTTGTTATAGTCAGCTTCATTAGAGAAAGTCAATCCTAACAACCCTTGTTTTTTAAGGTTAGTTTCATGAATTCTAGCAAATGATTTAACCAAAACGATAGTAATTCCTAAATGACGAGGTTGCATTGCAGCATGCTCACGTGAAGACCCTTCACCGTAGTTGTGATCTCCAACTACAATTGTATGAATTCCAGCTGCTTTATATTTACGTTGAGTATCTGGAACTGTTCCGTACTCTCCATTAATTTGACTCTTTACTTTATCTGTTTCACCATTAAACTCGTTTTGAGCACCTGTTAAGGTATTGTCAGAAATATTATCTAAGTGACCTCTAAAACGTAACCATGGTCCAGCCATAGAAATATGATCTGTAGTACATTTTCCTTGCGCTTTAATTAAAAGCTTAATTCCAGTAATGTTCCCACCTTCCCAAGGGCTAAATGGTTCTAATAATTGTAAACGTTTTGAAGTAGGGTTAACAGTAATTTCTATTCCGCTTCCATCTTCTGCTGGCTCTTGGTATCCTGCATCTTCTACAGCAAAACCTTTAGTAGGTAATTCCAATCCTTTAGGCTCATCCAATTTAACTTTTTCACCATTCTCGTTGGTCAAGTAATCAGTTAGGGGATTAAATGTTAAATCTCCTGCAATTGCCATTGCTGTTACCAACTCTGGAGAGGCTACAAATGAATGTGTATTTGGATTCCCATCATTTCTTTTTGCAAAGTTTCTATTGAAAGAAGTAATGATCGAGTTCTTTCTAGTAGGATCATCTGTGTGTCTTGCCCATTGACCAATACATGGTCCACATGCATTTGCAAGTACAACTCCACCAATTTTATCAAACGTATCTAAAAACCCATCTCTTTCTACTGTAAATCGAACCATTTCAGACCCTGGAGTAATAGTAAATTCAGATTTAACTTTAAGATTTTTATCAAGTGCTTGTTGTGCTAAAGAAGCAGAACGAGAAATATCTTCGTACGATGAGTTTGTACAAGAACCTATTAAACCAACTTCTAATTTAGCTGGCCAGTTGTTCTCCTTTACTGCTTTCGCGAATTCAGAGATAGGTGTTGCTAAATCTGGAGTAAAAGGACCGTTTACATAGGGCTCTAATTCATCAAGATTAATTTCAATTACTTCATCAAAATATTTTTTAGGATCAGCATATACTTCAGGATCTCCTTTAAGATGTTCAGCAACAGAATCTGCTAAGTCTGCAATATCTGCACGCTCGGTACCACGTAAGTAGTCACCCATTTTATTATCGTAACCAAAAGTTGAAGTTGTTGCTCCAATTTCAGCACCCATGTTGCAGATAGTTCCTTTACCAGTACAGCTTAATGAATCAGCACCTTCTCCGAAATATTCAACAATACATCCAGTACCACCTTTTACAGTTAAGATACCAGCAACTTTAAGAATAACATCTTTTGAAGATGCCCAACCGCTTAGTTTACCAGTAAGTTTAATTCCAATTAATTTTGGAAATTTAAGTTCCCAAGGCATTCCAGCCATTACATCAACTGCATCGGCACCACCAACTCCAACAGCAACCATACCTAAACCACCAGCATTTACTGTGTGAGAATCAGTACCAATCATCATTCCACCTGGAAATGCGTAATTTTCTAGTACCACTTGGTGAATAATTCCAGCACCTGGTTTCCAGAATCCGATTCCATATTTATTTGAAACTGTAGCTAAGAAGTCAAATACTTCAGAACTGTTGTTAATTGCATTCTTTAAATCTTCTTTCGCTCCAACTTGCGCTTGAATAAGGTGATCGCAATGAACCGTAGAAGGAACCGCTGCTTTTTTCTTACCTGCTTGCATAAATTGCAGCAAGGCCATTTGAGCAGTTGCATCCTGCATTGCTACCCTATCTGGTGCAAAATTCACATAATCTTTACCACGACCAAACTCTTTTATTTCTTGTGATTCGTGAAGATGTGAGTATAAAATCTTTTCTGTAAGTGTTAATGGACGGTTAAGAACGCCTCTTGCTTTTTCAATTTTTGCGGCTAATCCTGTGTAAGCCGTTTTAATCATATTTATATCAAATGCCATATGGTAGTTTTTTCTGAGTTTAACAGAGATGCGAAATTAAGATTCTCAGCGCAATTCACAATGTGAAAGTGCCTTTAAATATAAACTAATTGTAGTTTAGAATTGTTCGAAGTAAGGATAAAATATTTTCAGAATGAATATCTAATCGGAATATAGGTCTTAATAAATACTTTTAGAGTTCTAATACTTTCATAATTCTCAAACAAATAGTTGATTTGCATTGCTTAGAACAACTATCTATTAGTCTTTAGCACTTTAGAAAAAGAGCTGTTTCCCAATGGATCAATCAAACTAATAAAATAAATTCCATCCATTCTGCTTGCTAAATTAATTGTGGAAGTTGAATACAAAACTCCATGCTGAACTAGTTGACCTACTAGATTCTCAATAAAATATTGAATTGGGTAATTTGTTCCAACCCCTTCTATTGTCAAAAAATCTATAACTGGGTTCGGATAAACTTTAACTGCTTTAGGTTGATTGAGTTCAACTCTTGTTTCAATTCCTGGTCCACCTTTCCTTTTATTAGAATCTACAGTTATAGGCCACACAAGTTGATCCTCACCACATTGATTTGCAACTCGTAAGGATATATTATAAGAGGTACCATAAAAATCAGCAGTAAAACTTGTGTTTTGTTCACTTGACAAATCAGATCTTGAAAAATCCCAATCCCAGACAACTACTTTATTACTATCAATTCCAAATAATTCTACGAACTTATCATCTGACTCATAATAGTACCAAGCAACTGGTTTGTAGCAAACAATAATACTAAATGTATCAGAAAAAAAAGTATCGCTAGCACAAATAATTCTTGACCTAACTTCCGATGAAGAATCAGCATAGTAAGTAAATATGCTATCCGTTGAACCTTGGACTTCAATATTTTGCCAGGTGTTGTTCTTAAGGTTTTGCCACTGAATATTAGCAGATTTATTTACTTCAGTTATTCTTAAAACAACAGAATCTCCCAAACAAATTGTGTCAGCCGAACTGGATGCACTCCCATCGTAGCAATTGTTCTGACTCCTTACATTTGTTAGGTTACAAACAATCAGAAAAGCTACTAAAATAGTAAATCTAATAAGATGGGTTTTTCGTGATAAAAGCATGCTACTAGGATTAAAAACAGCAAAATAAAATGCCTGTTATAAATTCATCCAACTACAAACAATTAGTTTTTCAACTTGGTGGTAAATTGCTAAAGCAAATAAATTGGAATACTAATATACTACTTTAAAGTTTTGGAAAGTTAATTTAAGCTGTGCCCTTCATAACTAACCTCGTTTAAGGCCTTTTTCTTCTTGAACCGGAAATACCACAACACCCCAATAGTTCCAATTAACAAGTAAGGCATAACCAATAAATACATAATTCCATTATTCAACCCTCTTCCTGCCATGTTATTTGGATCTTCTAAAGAAGACTCCACACTTGCTTTACACATTGGACATTGAGCAATTGTGGGAATGGTTACTGCACTAAATAGGATAAATAAGATACAAAAGACTAGCTTTTTCATGTACTATAGTTTAAACGTAATATGGAGAAATCATTAAGTAAACAATTACTCCGGTAACTGTAACGTATAGCCACAAAGGTAAGGTATATCTAGCGATTTTTTTGTGCTTTGCTAATTGCCCTGTTACTGATCTGTATATAGTAATCAAAACTAATGGAACAATTGCGATTGCAGTTATTATGTGCGTTATCAATAAAGTGAAATAAAAATATTTCACAAATCCTTCTCCACCAAAGTGAGTAGACTCAGCTTGTGTGTGGTAAATTACATAGGAAACTAAAAACAACGAGGATACTGAAAAAGCTGACCACATACATATTTTATGCAGCAAGATTTTTTTATTGATGATGAATAGAAATCCGCTAACCAAAAAGAAGGTTGCTATAGTATTTAAAGTAGCATTCAATTTAGGAAGTGCTGATACTTCTAAATCTCCAAATGCACCAGTTTGTGGTACAAAAAGCAAGAATGCAACAGCAACAGGAATTACAATTGATAGAACCGCAATAACCTTCATGTAAACACTTTCCTTTTCAGGATTTAGCCATTTAGATTTACTCATTTTTCTTTTTCTCTTCTACTAATAAAACCTTGATATCGTCAATCACTTTGGTATAATCATGGTAGTCTAAGCCATCGTAGTAACCTCTTATCTGCCGACTTTTATCTAATAGAACTACTGCAAATTCTGCCTCAATGTCTTTTCCTGCAGGGTTGTTTTCCTGATTTAAGTGAAGCATGTCTAAAACATCGTTCCAATTATCCATACGGATTTTATGAAGAGATAGTCTTGATTTCTCACCCTCAAATTGTTTTATAAACTCAAAAAACTGAGCAGAAGAATCTACCTCTGAGTATAACGAAAGGAATTGAACAGACTTAGCAGCTTGAAATCGTTTGTCAACTCTTGAAAATCCACTGTACACCCTATCTGCAGTATCCTTAGAATTAGGTTTAACAATTGCTATTGCAGTTATCACACCATTTAATTCAAAGTTACCAGGTAAATTAACTGTTTGAACTGAGGTATCCACTACCCCACTTGCTTCGTAATAAGGAAGTGACTTGAAATGATTTTCGCCAGTGGTTAGAATGATATAACATGCTACCGGTACTACAAATACTATAATTAATAATATAACCTTCTTCACTAATCCTTCTTGTTTTTGATGTTATAAACCAAATAAAGAACGAACTACTTCAGTATAGCTAGCTTCTCCAATCATTGCAGCTAAAAATGCGCAAATGAATACTAGGGGTATAAGTATAGTATAGGCTAAGTTGATTCTTTCAAACTTCAAGTGCATAAAGTATGCAACAATGTAGAAAGCCTTCAACAAAGTAAGTGCGATATACACAAAGTTCTTAACTGGTTTAGCCATCACTTCTAATGGAATAGCTAATGCTATCACAAATTCTAGTGCTGTTAAAAGAAACAATATGAAAAACACTTTCCATATTAACTTTACAGATGCTTGAGGCCCGTCTATTGGTTCTGCACCTTCTGCTGTGTTTAAATGTCCTGCCATGATCTTATCTCTTAAATTTTATACTAAGTAGAAGAATGTAAATACGAATACCCATACTAAATCAACAAAGTGCCAGTATAGTCCAACTTTCTCTACCATTTCATAATGTCCTCTTTTCTCGTAAGTACCACGCATCGTGTTAAACAAAATGGTAATATTTATTACCACTCCACTCAAAACGTGAAATCCGTGAAAACCTGTAATTACAAAGAACAATTGCGCAAATATTGGCTTACCAAATGGGTTGCCAGTTAAACTTGCTCCTTCATGTATTAGGTGTGTCCACTCCCAAGCCTGACAGCTTAAGAAGGCAATTCCACCAATAATTGTCCAAACCATCCATTTTACAACAGATTTCTTTTGCATTTGATGACCAGCTTCTACAGCAAGTACCATAGTAACACTACTCATAATTAGAATGAATGTCATGATACCAACGAATACCAACGGTAATGGCGTATCACCATGGTAAAATGGAATGCTTTTAAACACCTCATCTGGATTTGGCCAAGTTGGCGCACTAAATCGTTGAAAGGCATAGACTATTAACAATGCAGAGAATGTAAATGCATCTGATAATAAGAAATACCACATCATCATCTTCCCGTAACTTATCGAGTATGGTGACTTACCTCCACCCCATTTACCTGTAGAGACTTTGTCTAATTCTAATGAAGAATTGCTCATGCGTAGCTAATTAATGATTCAAAATTAAAAATATGTATAAATAAAGCCATAAAGCGCCAATAAAATGCCAAAACATTTGGCCCATTTCGCTTCTAAACTTAAGCATTGTTGGGTTAATTTTTCGAATACTGCCAAAAAGCAATACCGCAATAAAAATTAAACCTGCAATAATATGTACTCCGTGTAAACCTGAAATCACATATAAAAATGATCCTGCTGGATTACCGGTAAAAAATATTTCACTGTCAACTAGATATACCCAAGCACTCCACTGACTCGCTAAAAAAGCTACTCCTAATAATCCAGTAATAGCTAAAAATAATTGCTGCCTTTTGTAATTAAATGTTCTTAATGCTCTATGCGACAAATACATAGTTAAACTGCTGATAATAATAATTACTGAAGACCATTGGAATGCACTTGGCAATTGAAAATTCAACCAATTCCCTTCTGCCTTACGAACAATGTATCCACTTGTTAAGCCCATGAAAACCATGATGAGCCCTATCATAAGTAGTAAAAGAACAAATTTCTTTGCTTTCGGATTAAATACGGTATCTGTTGTTGCGGTCATCATTAAAGTAATATATCGATTAGCAGACTTAACTGAACTATTGGCAAATATAATAAGGATGCGAACATTACTTTAGAAGCACTGCTAATATCCAATTTTTTATAAAGTACTACAGAATAACCGAAAAGGAATAATCCTGCAATTACTGAGACTATTAATGTTATCCATCCACCTAATTCAAATTTAACTGGAAGTAAACTAACTGGTATTAAAACCAATGAGTAAAGTACAATTTGAAAGGCACTGTTTTTATTTCTTCCACCTTTTGAAGGCAATAAGTGATATCCTACTTTTTTATAGTCATCGTGTAATCTCCATGCTATTGCCCAAAAATGTGGAAATTGCCATATAAACTGTATCGCGAAGAGCATTACTCCAAAATAATTTAAAGTACCTGTAGCAGCTACCCAGCCAATTAATGGAGGCATAGCGCCTGGTATGGCCCCAACAAAAACTGCTAGACTTGTATGTTTTTTAAGTGGAGTATAAACTACTACATAAAGCAGTAATGCTATAGTCCCGAGTAATGCTGAAAATGCATTTACTGAAGTGAATAATATTGCAATTCCTGTGAACGCAGCTAACAAACTTACAATCGCAGCTTCTGAAGGCAGTAGTCTTCCAGTGGGAATCGGTCTGTCTTTAGTTCTATCCATGATAGCATCTTGCTTCATTTCAATTACTTGATTAAGTCCGTTTGCGCCACCTGTAATTAAAAAACCACCAAGACTTAAGAAAATAATATCTAACCAAGGAGCCGTTCCACCATTTGCAATTAAATAAGATATGCTTGATGAAAAAACAACTAAGAAAGCCAATCTTGGCTTGAACAATTCAATATAGGTGCTAACTCTTGTCATTAATAGTCTAAAGGTCGGAAAAGTAAATGCTACCTCACTCATTACCCACTCCTTTCTTTGAAATTAGTTGCAACTGGTGCATCTTAATCAACATGTAAAATTGAAGACCAAAAATAACCGATGAAAAGAATAAATGTATCGTTTGCGCTGCTGGTGGGAAACCAAAATAGTTTAGCAAGATTCCACTTAACATTTGAAGTCCAATAAATGCCAAAAGTGCACTATGGTAAAACCCAATTTTAGATTGAATCAAATTCAACTTACGAACAAGTACAAAAAGTGCCACATTGATTAAGACATAAACTATCGATCCTGTTCTATGAAAATGAAAAGTACTACCTAAATCTGTTATCCAAGAAGCTCTGTTAAAAAAGCCATTTTCCTTTGCAATTACATTGATTTGTTCTCGCACCTGAGTACCAAACACAATCTGCACAAACAATAATAAAATTGCTACTATAGAAAGTCCGTATATCAATGACATTTTTGAGTTCACAGTTGAAATAGATTCTTTTGTTCCTTTAATAGATAGAATAGCCCAAATCATTAATCCGATAATAACTAAAGCAACAAGCATGTGAATAGTTACCATAAAAGGTAGTAGTTCATACGCTACAACTTGACCGCCTAGCCAACCTTGAAAAACTATAGCAACTAATGCTGCAATGGTTAAAAAGAAAGCCTTTTTATTGGTTTTTCTAATCTTTATAGCAAAAAATGTACAAATCAATAACGCAAGTCCTGTTAAGGCACCTATTAACCTATTTATATATTCTGTCCACGTTTTAACTACATTAAACTCCATAGAAGAATATCCTCTATCAGCATAAATTTCTTGGTAGTTGGCTGGAAGCTGAGAAATATCAGTTGGAGGAACGACACGATCAAAACACATTGGCCAATCTGGACAACCCATTCCTGCGCCTGTGCTCCTAACAATACCACCTGCAAGTATCACTAAAAATAGCATTGCTAAAGTGGTGTATGCAGAATTCAGGTATCGTCTTTCCTTCTTTTCTATTTCCCTTTCCTTTTTCAAGGTTCTATGCTTCTTTATCCTCTGGTGCCGCTTCTACATTTGTAGTAAAGTCGTGACCACCAAAATCAAATGGTGTATTTGATTCTTTTGTATGAGAATATGGAATAGTTTGCGGAATAAAATCTACATCAGATCCAGGCTTACTGTAATCGTAAGGCCATCTGTAAACTGTAGGTATTTCTCCTGGCCAGTTTCCATGTAAATGCTCAACTGGAGTTGTCCATTCTAAGGTATTAGAATTCCATGGATTCTGAACTGTTTTCTTACCGTTGAAAATACTGTTGAAGAAGTTGTAAACAAATATCAATTGAGCAACTGATGATAATATAGCTGCTGCACTGATGAATTTATTTAAATCCAACCACTCATTCATGTAATCAAATCCTGTAAAAGCATAGTACCTTCTTGGAACACCATCTAAACCGATAAAGTGCATTGGGAAAAACACTAAGTAAACTCCAATGAAAGTTAACCAGAAGTGAATAACTCCTAATTTTCTGTCCATCATTTTACCAAACATTTTAGGGAACCAGTGATAAACACCCGCAAGCATACCAAATATTGCCGCACTACCCATTACAAGGTGAAAGTGAGCTACTACGAAGTATGTATCGTGTAAGTTGATATCTAATGCTGCATTTCCTAAATACAGTCCTGTTAAACCACCACTAATAAATAGTGATACTAAACCAATTGCGAATAGCATGCCAGGTGTTAGTTGTAAATTACCTTTCCATAATGTTGCTAGGTAGTTGAATACCTTTACGGCAGATGGAACGGCAATTATTAAAGTGGTTAACATAAATACAGATCCAAGTAATGGATTCATACCAGTTATAAACATATGGTGACCCCAAACGATAAAACTCAAAATTGTAATTGCCAGAATCGATAAAATCATCGCCTTATAACCAAAAATTGGCTTTCGTGCATTAGTAGCAATAACTTCAGAGGTTATACCCAGTGCTGGAAGAATTACAATGTATACCTCAGGGTGACCCAGGAACCAGAATAAATGCTGCCATAAAACTGGGCTGCCACCTGTGTTTGCTAAAGCTTCACCAGCAATGATAATATCATTTAAGTAAAAACTTGTTCCGAAACTTCTATCAAATATTAATAAGATAGCTGCTGAGAATAAAACAGGGAATGATAATAAACCAATGATTGCAGTGAAAAAGAAAGCCCAAATTGTAAGTGGCATTCTATTCATTGACATCCCTTTGGTACGCATGTTTAATACCGTACTTATATAGTTAATACCACCTAACAAAGCCGAAACAATGAAAAGTGACATACTACATAGCCATAGAGTCATACCCGCTCCACTACCAGGCATTGCCTTGGGTAGTGCACTCAGTGGCGGATAAATCGTCCAACCACCAGATGCAGGTCCAGTACCAATAAAGAATGAAGAAATCATTACTATAGTTGATACAAAAAAGAACCAGTATGATAACATATTCATAAATGGCGATGCCATATCTCTTGCTCCTAATTGAAGAGGAATTAGTAGGTTACTAAAGGTACCGCTTAAACCAGCAGTCAATACAAAGAATACCATTATGGTACCATGTAAAGTTACTAATGCCATGTAAAATCCAGGATCTAGTCTTCCACCTTCAGCCCAACGTCCTAGAATAGTTTCTAAGAAAGGGAAAGCTCTATCGGGCCATCCTAATTGTAGTCGGAATAAAACAGAAAGCCCCATAGCAAAAACCGCCATGATGATGCCAGTTATTAAAAACTGCTTTGCAATCATCTTGTGATCCATGCTAAAGATGTACTTCGAAATGAAAGTTTCTTTGTGGTGATGATCGTTTTCGTGGTGTGGAACCGCAGAAGCCATATCTTATCGTCTAAAAATTAAAATTATATTATTGAATTACCTCTAATGCCGCTGTTTCAGTTGGAGCTTCAGTTTTAGCTTCATACTGTGCAACGTAGTAAGGTGTTTGTTCTGTATGCCATTTGTTAAACTCTTCCTCTTCCAATACAACTACTTTCATTTTCATTGTAAAGTGGGCATTTCCACAAATTTTGGCACATGCCATGGTGTAATCGAATGCTTCGTTGTTTAACTTAACTCTCATCTCTTCAGTAGTAATGGTTGGAGTAAAAGTAAACTTAGTAGGTAAACCCGGTACACAGTTCATTTGTAATCTAAAATGAGGCATATAAGCACTGTGAATTACATCTCTAGCTGTAAAATTCAAAGTTACTTGCTTTCCTAATGGTACATAAAGCACATTGTCTATGATATCATCTTTCCCCGCTTGTGTGATTTCATCATCAGTCCACGTATCTTTCATTTGATTTATACGAATGATGTGCTTTTCTCTAAGTTCTAAACTCCTCTCCAATTCATAAATATCGATTTGAATTTCTTCAAACTCATCTTCATAATTTTCGTGAATTTTGTAAAGCTTAGATTGCTTTACTTTTTCTTTTTCGATACGAGCTTCCACAATATTTATTTGCTCTTCAAGCTCAACTAATTTTGCTCGCGCATCTTTTTCACTTATGATTCCTACACCATTAGTTCCAGAAACATAGTTAAAATTAGCTTTCCCTAATTTATCATCAGCACCAGGATATCTTGTTAACCAATCGAATTGAAACGCGTAAACTTCGATATGAAGAGATTCAGAAGTATCAACATTTGTGATGCCTCTCCATGTACTCATTCCTCTTGCAACTAAAACCGCTAACACAATAGCAGGAAAAATAGTCCAGATAAGTTCTAATTTATCATTAACAGGATAAAATAGTGCTTTTCTTTCTGAAGTACCGTGATACTTATAAGTGAAATAGAATAATAATATGTGAGTTATAACAAATACAACTACTGTTATTCCGAAAGTAATATTGAAAAGGCTATCTATAAGTACACCATGCGCAGAAGCTGATTCTGGTAATAACATGCTACCATGGTAAAACATTTCCCAGATTGTGCCACCTAAGAATAATACCATGTACCCCAACATTAAGATACCGTTTAACTTGTTGAAGTTGATTCGTGCTTTCACACCTTTTACTTCATTTACCATTTCGGCAAGTCTTGCAGTTCTGCTTATAGTTGCAAGAACCAAAATTCCAGCTGCTACAATTAATAATAAGGTGATCAATCTACTTCCAGAACCACTAGATTCTGCAGTTTGTGCAAACAAAGACATTGTTCCTGCACCAAATACTAAGCCAAGGGCTACTGATTTCTTAGACATCATTGATAAACGATTAATCATATCTGTGTTTAACTTTCTTTAAATCGAAATGCTCATTAAAAGCATTCAATATTATTAATTATTGATTGTGGTGTAAACTTTCCTCTAAGTAAGGATGCTTTTGTGGGATTAAAAACCCTTTACTTAATGAATTAAACACAACAAATAAGAACAATCCAGCATAGAAAAATAATGGACCAATTTCTGGAATTCCGAATGACGAACCCTCTACTCCCACTGCTCCTGGCATAATCATTAGATATAAATCTAACCCATGTCCAAAAAGTAATAAACAGCAAACTATTGTCATAACAAGATGATTTCTTTTCCAATCTCTAGACATTAAGATTAATAATGGAGATAAGAAGTTAATTATCACGTTAAAGAAGAACCAGAAGTTAAAGTCTGAATAAATTCTTTTATGAAAATACACTGTTTCTTCTGGGAAGTTAGCGTAGTATATTAATAAGAATTGACTGAACCATATGTATGCCCAAAAAATTGAGAATGCGAAAATGAATTTTCCAAAATCGTGTAAATGGTTATCAGTAAATTGTTCTAAGTATCCTTTTCGTTTTAGGTAAAGAACAATTAAGGTCATTGTACAGAATAAAGTAACCCAGATTGAAGCGAAGTTGTACACTCCAAAAATTGTACTAAACCAATGTGGTTCTAATCCCATAATCCAATCGAAAGACGCAAAGCAAAAAGTAAATGCAAATACAAATATAAATGCTGCAGATAATGTAATCGACTTTTTATGAAAAACCAATCCTCCTTCAATATCCTCTTTACGAGATAATTTTCTTAATAAAAAAGATCCTAATGTCCATAGACCAATAAATCCTATTGCTCTGACGTACATGAAAGGAAGGTTTAACCACGCTTTTTTACCGTAAAGTAATTTATCAAAGTCAGCACTTTCAGGATCCATTAGGCCTTCATGTGTCCAATGATAAAGGTCATGGTGACCAAAAATTAATACTAAAAGCAATGTTAAACCTGCAATAGGAATAATAGTTGTGATAGCCTCAGGAACTCTTTTAATAACAGTTGACCACCCAGCATTTGCAACATATTGCAAAGCCACGAAGAACGTTGCTAATACACCTAAACCTAATATCCAATAATTGTACATTAACATAGAAGCCCACGTTCGGTGAGTATCTTGAAAGAAACCTATTACTATAGCAATAAGTCCTATTCCCATTAATGCAATAAGGATTGTCTTTAAACGACCTGAAAATTCGAATTTTTGCTCCATTTGATATTTATTCTACTGGAAGTTTTTGTAACTGTTGAACGTATTGTGCAATTAACCATCTCTCTTTAGGCTCTAGCTGTGAAGCATGAGAACCCATAGCATTCTTGCCATAAGTGATAGTAAAAAATATTTTTCCTTCCGAAATGCTTTTAACTAATTCAGAATTGTAAGAATTTGGTGGAGGAAACCCGCCGTTAGTGACAACTAAACCATCAGCCATTCCTTTATCGCCATGACAATGAGAACAAACGTTTAGGTATAACTTTTTACCTTTTTCTAAATTCACTTCTGTTTTTTCTAAAGGACTAATTAATTCCTTTCCAGCTCTTTCATACTCTTCTGGAGTATTCTCGTAGTTAAAAGGTTCCCATCCTCTTGGAATAGTTCCTTCTACTGGATGTTGCGCAGTTTTTCCATCTGCAAAATTTGGATTTACTTGATCTGGATCAAATGCTAGAGACAAATACATGTTAGGTGCATACTGTACCCCTGGATCGTCTTTTCCTGCTCCAGTACATGATGCAAGAAAAACCACACCACTCATGAACAGACTTACTATTAAAATGCTTTTAACCTTCATATTCTTAAACTACGTCTTTTTCAAAAATATCTACAGCTCCAGTTGATTTGAACAACTCTTTGATTGTGCTTAAATTTTGACCTCTTTCTTTGTCAATTGCAATTAGAAAGCGATCATCCGTTGCACTTTCGTGCAAAATCTTAGTATCAGCTACTGGTATCAATTCACTTTTGAATAAAAAGGTTCCAACCATCCCTAAGGCGGCAAAAAGAACTGTTAATTCAAATGAAACAGGAACAAAATCAGGGTAAGCTAATGCAGGCTTTCCACCAATATCCATTGGCCAGTCAATTCCAAGCATAAAAATTTGCATCGAAAGTGCAGCAGTCAATCCTAAACATCCAAATAAGAATGCTACAATTGGAAGGCGACTATCTTTCATACCCAATGCATGCTCTAAACCATGAACTGGAAACGGTGTAAATACATCATATAAGTTTATCCCTTCAGCTCGTAATTTCTTTACAGCGGTTTTTAGCGTTTGTTCATCATCATATGAACCCACTAAGAAACTCTTATTTTCCATGTCCGTCATTTGCTAATTTTTTATATTTCTCACTAGATGTTTTCATTATCGCCTTAATCTCTGCTACAGCAATTGTTGGCATGAATTTAGCGAATAAGAAAAATAGGGTAAAGAACAATCCAAATGTTCCAATAAAAATTCCAATCTCAACAATTGTTGGCTCATACATAGCCCAACTTGAAGGGATGTAATCTCTGTGAAGAGAAGTTACAATAATCACAAAACGCTCGAACCACATACCAATGTTTACAAAAATTGATAAAATGAATGTTGCCAGTGTGCTTCTTCTTAATGTTCTGCTCCAGAATAATTGAGGAGTAACAACATTACATGTAATCATTGTCCAGTATGCCCACCAGTATGGCCCCGTAGCTCTGTTAATGAATGCGTATTGTTCGTACTCAACACCTGAATACCATGCAATAAAGAACTCAGTACCGTAAGCCAAACCTACCATTGAACCAGTAAGTAAAATTACCTTGTTCATTGCTTCGATGTGACCAATTGTGATATAGTTCTCTAAGTTTAAGATTTTACGCATTACAACCATTAAGGTTTGAACCATTGCAAATCCAGAGAAAATCGCACCAGCAACGAAGTATGGAGGGAAAATAGTAGTATGCCATCCTGGTATTACTGAAGTTGCGAAATCGAAACTTACAATTGTGTGTACAGAAAGTACTAATGGTGTTGCAACTCCCGCTAAAACTAAAGAAGCTGATTCATGACGAACCCAATCTTTTGCTCTACCAGTCCAACCAAAACTCATGAAACTGTATATCGTTTTACGAATTCCAGTAGCTCTATCTCTTACAGTAGCTAAATCAGGAATTAGACCTAAATACCAGAATACTAATGAAACGATGAAGTAAGTACTAATAGCGAAAACATCCCATAATAATGGAGAGTTAAAGTTAACCCATAACGACCCATATGTATTTGGTAAAGGGAAAACCCAATAGGCCAACCAAGGACGCCCCATGTGAATTAATGGGAAAAGTGCAGCACAAAGTACAGCAAAAATCGTCATTGCTTCAGCAGATCTGTTTACAGCCGTTCTCCATTGTTGTCTAAATAACAATAGAATAGCTGAGATTAATGTACCAGCATGACCGATACCTACCCAGAATACGAAGTTGGTAATATCCCAGGCCCAACCTACAGTTTTATTTAAACCCCATGCACCTATTCCAGTCCAAAAGGTATATCCAATCATGGAAAAACCAAATAACAATAAAACAACTGATGCTCCAAAAGCAGCAAACCATTTAAGGTTTGGCTTTTTTTCCAATGGACTTATAATATCCTCAGTTATTTTCGCGTAAGAAATTTCTTCTCCCGAAATTAATGGTTCTCGTATTGCAGCTTCACTATGCATACTTTTTCAGTTACGTGGTTATTATGAGTGATGAGTACCATTCTCTTCAGAATGTGCACCTTCTTTGTTTCTAATTTTTGTTTTATACCCTATTCCCGGTTGAACATTAAGTTCTTCCAATAGGAAATAATTTCTTTCGTCGTGTAGCTCTTTAACTATTTCACTTGTTTTGTCATTAACATCACCAAATGAAATTGCATCCGTAGGACAAGATTGTTGACAAGCAGTTTTGATTCTACCATCCGCTAACGGACGCTCTTCAATTTTTGCTTCTAACTTACCAGCCTGAATACGTTGTACACAGAAAGTACATTTTTCCATAACTCCTCTAAAACGAACAGTTACATCTGGGTTAAGTACTAATTTTCCTAAATCGTCACTTAAATTGTAATCGAAACGGCTATCATTAGCATAATTAAACCAGTTAAATCTTCTAACCTTGTAAGGACAGTTGTTTGCACAATATCTTGTTCCTACGCAACGGTTGTAAATTTGTTGGTTAAGACCTTCAGAACTATGCATTGTTGCAAGTACAGGACAAACTGACTCACATGGTGCATGATCACATTGTTGACACAACATAGGTTGGAAAACAACTTCTGGGTTCTCATCAAAATTTTCTTCAGAGGCATCTGATTTATAGTATCTATCGATACGAATCCAATGCATTTCTCTTCTTCTTAATACTTCGTCTTTTCCAACAACAGGTACGTTGTTCTCAACTTGGCAACCCACTACACAAGCATTACAACCAATACATGAGTTTAAGTCAATTGACATTCCCCAATGGTGACCAGTTTTATCTCGGTCAGGCCATAATGAGAACATTTCATGCTCATGACGGTGATTACCTGCAGCAGGATCCATAGTATATTCAGCAAGCGTAGCTTCTTTCACTAATGGTCTACCTTCAGTTTTGTAGTACGTTTGAGTTTGAGCTAATTCGCTTTTCTCACCAGTTCTTTTTAAGCTAGTAGCTTTTGCTACCATTTGAACTGATGAATTTAACCACGAGTTTAAAGGATAAGCATTTTGTCCAACACCATCGGCAGTTTTACCTGCCTTAGTACGCCCGTAACCAACAGCTATTGATATTGTACCATAAGTTTGGCCTGGTTGAATGTGAACTGGTAGAGTAATTACTCCATTGTCAGTTGTAATTTCAACGATATCATCAGAACGCTTATCGCTATTGAATTTAATTCCTAATTCTTCCGCTTGCTTACGCGATATACATGCATAGTTATCCCAAGTTACTTTCGTAATAGGATCTGGCATTTCTTGTAACCAAGGGTTGTTTGCAAGACTTCCATCTAACAAACTAAGTTTTTGATAGAAAGTTACTTCAATATCACTTGAAAGTGCAGTTGCTCTTACAGCTAATTTTGAAGCAGCAGCATTTAAATCACCTGAAGCACTTGCAGTAGATGCAGGTTTTGCTTTAGCAGTATAAATACCTTTTCTAATAACATCTTGCCAGAAATCGGTGAATGTTAAAAATTCTGTTTGAGATGGATAAACATTTTCATTCCAAGTAGACTTCATTACATCAAGGAAAGAAGTTGAATTATCTGCCCAAACTAGTAATGAATCTTCCATCGAACGCGTATTGTAAACAGGTGCGATAGTTGGTTGAGCTATGCTCATGTAACCGTTTACCGGTTCGAAATCACCCCAACTCTCTAAGAAATAGTTAGGTGGTGCAATTGCCCAAGCATTTGAAGCCGTTTCATCTGCTTTATTGCTCATAGCAATTGTTACAGGAACCTTAGACCAAGCTGCATTGAATTTATCCGCATCGAAGAAAGTGTAAGATGGGTTAACTCCGTAAGTGATTAACACATCTACTTTTCCAGTTTCCATTTCATTAACCAAGTTCATCATCTCAGCATCAGATCCCTCTTGCTGATTTGAGTGATTTGTTAAATCGATAGTTGTACCGTAGTTTCCTAGTAACGAGTTAATGCCATTAATAAACTGTTGCATGTTTGAATCGTTAGATCCACAAACAACTAATGACTTTCCTTTATGAGACCATAACCAATCGGCAGTTTTACCAACCATTTCAGTATTAATTCCAGAGGCATCGTTTGAAATAGTACTAGCACCTGCTTTTCTAGCGATTAAATTGTAAAGTGCGATAACTGTTGCTCCCTCTAATGAAGGTTTAACTTGCACTCTATAATCTGCATTACTACCAGTTAAACTTAAACCAGCTTCAAAATGAACATGCTTGTTCATTTTAGTGTTTTCTACAGAAACTTTTCTTCTGCTGATAAATGATTTAGTGTATTGTAATGGAGAAATCCAAGTTCCTAAGAAGTCAGCTCCAAAACTTACAACAACATCTGCTTTATCAAATATATAATTTGGAACAACACGCTTTCCGAAATCTTTTTCATTAGCAGTTAAAATTCCATCATAAGAAACTGCATCGTAAGTAACATGCTTTGCAGTTGGATATTTTTTAGTGAATTTACTTATTACACTTTTACTTGAAGGTCCAGTGATAGTAGAAGTAAGCACTCTAATGTTTCCACCATTAGCTACAGTTTCAGCTAGTTTTGCTTTAACTTTTGCATCTAACTCAGTCCAGCCAGCTTTATTACCCTCAATCATCGGGTTCTTTAAGTTACCTGAATCGTAAAGGTTAAGAATTGCTCCTTGACCGTTTGCAGATAAAGCTCCTCTAAATAAAGGTGACTCTGGGTTACCTTCTAATTTAATAGGACGTCCTTCTCTTGTTTTAACTAAAACAGGAACACTTTGCGAGTTCGTATTGATTGTACTTGCATAGTAGTTAGGAATCCCTGGAGTTATTTCTTCAGGCTTAATTAAATAAGGAATAGACTTTCTAATTGGTGTTTCGTTACAAGCTGCAAGTGCAACTGCTGAAACTCCAAAACCCATTGCTTTCAAGAAATCTCTTCTTGGAGTTTTTGAGTCAGATGTAACGGGACCAAAAGCATCCTCTAGAGGAAGCGTTTCTGCAAATTCATCGTTTTGAAGTTTCTTAATCTCTTTAGATCCAGATAAATCTCCAAATCCTTGCCAATAAGTGTTGTTAGTTTTCTGCATTGATTTATGCTATATCGTTAAAATATTAATAGTGGCATTTAGAACATTCCAAACCACCTAGATTAGCTACTGTGATAGCTTCTCCATTTTTGACTTGATCATGCGCTGCTATTATATTATCGTAATACTCGTTTCCTTCAAAATTCACTTCAGTTTGACGGTGACATTCAATACACCATCCCATAGTTAAATTTGAAAACTGGTAAACTTCTTCCATCTCCTCAACCGGACCATGACATGCTTGACATTCAATTCCAGCAACAGTTACGTGTTGTGAGTGATTGAAATAGGCAAAATCAGGTAAGTTGTGAATTCTAATCCATTCAATTGGCTTGACATCTGGTCCATATTTTCTAGTATCTGGATCATAATCTAAAGCTTTGTAAATTTTTGCAATTTCAGGACTTTCTGTTTTAACGTATGAGTGACAGTTCATACAAACATTAGCTGAAGGAATACTTGCGTTTTTGCTTTTAGTTGCACCATTATGGCAGTATTGACAGTCGATACTGTTTACACCTGCATGAATTTGGTGACTAAATGCAATTGGTTGTGTTGGTTGGTAGTTTTGTTGAACTCCTACTTTATATAGCGCGTTCCAACCACCAGTTGCCAATACTCCGATAACTGCAAGTATAATTAAAGGAACAACCTTTTTGCTCTTTAATTTCTTTATCAATGAAGCCTTTTTAGCATCTTTTTCAGCAACTTTTTTAAGATGACTTTCTTCTTCTTCCTTAATTATGTCATCCATGGTTTTACCACCTTCACGTTGACGTAAAAGTCGCTCCATAACTTTAGTAACTCTGTTTAAAACAACAATTACTATTAGAAGAATAATTACCAATCCAAATACTCCAAAGAAAGACAAATCGTATCCACTTGATTCAACATTTGCACTACCACCTTCAGAACCACCAGCAACACTAGCAGAAGCACCAGCTTCAGTTTCTTGTTTGATATATGCTATTACTGAACGTATCTCATTATCACTTAATGCCTGATTAGGCATTACGCTGTTATTGAACTTAGCATAAAGTTCGTTAGCATATTCATCCCCTGAAGCGATAACCGCTTGAGAGTTCTTAACAAAACTAATAATCCAATCTTCAGATCTTCTATCGTAAACATTCTTTAAAGCAGGACCAACATATCGTTGTTCTACTTTATGGCATTGTTTGCAATTTTGACTAAAAATATTGGCTCCTTCTTCTGCAGATTGTGCAAAAGAACTTTGAGTTAGGCCAAACATAAACACTAATGCTAAAAGCATTTTTGTTATTGTGGTTTGGAAAGAAATACTGCTGTAAAAGTTATTCATTAATCGGAACGAATAAGATGTTGATGTTATATACAAATCGCTATTATATTACAAAGTTAATCCAATTAAACTCTTTAGCGCTTAATTTAAAATCTTAATTTATTATTTTTAATGATTCTAAATACTTACAGCAATGTAAAAAACTTTATTTCCACGATTAGAAATTATATCATTTTATTTCACAAGTAATTACATCGCGAATTGTAATTCTGTTCTTCTATTATAGCTTTTAACTTCTTCTGAAGAACCCAATCTACTTGGCTTTTCCGAACCAAAACCTTCGACCAAAACCACTCTATTGGCATCAATTCCTCTTGATACTAAATATCTCATAGTTTCTTGAGCTCTTGTATAAGACAATTGCTGATTAAATGAAAGGCTTCCTGTTTGATCGGCATGGCCTCTAATTAATATTTTTAATTCAGGAAACAAGGTCATCATTGCTGCCGTACAATTTAATAATTCCATTGCCTGTTTTTCAAGATCTGATTTTCCTAGACTAAAATACACGGTAAGGTCGGTTGGTAAATCATTTAATTTATCAATAACCTTTTGCTGAATTTCAGGTGAATTAAAATTAATCACCCCTTCTTCAGATATCTTTGTTTTTTCCTCAGTAAATTGTTCATC
>JBLIDK010000011.1:0-51650 GCA_047632595.1 Sphingobacteriales bacterium | reverse complement strand
TTCTCAAGGCTTAGTCCATAGCCGCTTTTAATTTCAATAGCTCCAGTTCCCATTGAAATAACTTCTTCTAAACGCTCCCAACTTTGATCAAATAATTCTGATTCGGAACATTGTTCCAGTTTTTTTGAGGAGTTTAAAATCCCTCCTCCATTGTTTGCAATCTCCTCGTAGCTCAGACCTTTAATTCTGTCAACAAATTCTGTTTCTCGAGTTCCAGCATAAACTAAATGAGTGTGAGAATCACACCAAGTTGGCATCAAAACTCTATCCGTAGCATCGTAAACTTCATCTGCTCTATCCGGACAGTTTTTCATTGTTCCAAATCCTCTGATAATAACACCTTCAGCCAATAACCAGGCGTTTTCAAGAATAGGAAGCTTTGCCAAATCCTTGCCTCGTAAGATTTCTGTATCGTGAGGAGAAACCCCAATAAGCTGCTTTATGTTTTTAAATAATATGCTAGACATCTAATTCTACTAAAATGGGACAATGATCTGAATGTTTGGCCTGAGGTAAGATTGCGGCTCTTTTGATTTTATCTTTTAAAGCCTCTCCTACCATTTGATAATCAATCCTCCAACCTAAGTTACGTTCTCTTGCGTTCATTCTATAACTCCACCATGTATAATTGTGGGCTTCTTTATTTACATGACGAAAGGAATCTACAAACCCCTCCGAGATAAAATCATCCATCCATTGTCTTTCTTCTGGTAAAAAACCAGAGGAGTTTTTATTTGCTACGGGATTATGAATGTCAATTGACTTATTGCAAATATTATAGTCACCTGCAATTATCAAATTAGGACGTTCCTTTATCAAATTCAACGCATAGGGCATAAAATCATCCAAATAATTGATTTTTATACTTTGCCTAAGTTCATTTGAACCACTAGGAAAATAGGCACTCATAACCGAAATATCTCCAAAGTCGGCCCGGATGTTTCGACCTTCTTTATCAATATAGTCTACACCAATTCCCTCAACTATTTTATCTGGCTTAGTCTTCGAAATTATCGCTACGCTGCTATACCCTTTCTTTTCGGCAGAAAAATAGTATTGATATGGGTATCCGATATCCTCAAAAACACTTCTATCAACTTGGTCGGGTTGAATTTTGGTTTCTTGAAGACAAATTACATCTGGATCACAAGCTGTAACCCATTGGGCGAGCCCTTTTTTAATTGCGGCACGAATACCGTTTACGTTGTAGGAAACTATTCTCAATTTTGCTTTTTATAATCTGGTAAAAGCTCCATAAACATTCTTACATCCTCTTTTGGTCTGTCACCTGGAGCTGTTTCAACAGCTGCTATGAGGTCTATTACTTCTAAACCTTCAACCACCTCGCCAAAAACAGTGTAATTCATATCTAAAAATGAAGTTCCACCTATTTCACCATAGGTTGCTATTTGTTCATCAGTGTAAGTAATACCTAATCGTTGCTCTAAACTTCGTAATTGAGTAGAGTCGATAGGTTTACCATCCACAATATAAAATTGACAACTGCTAGAAGCTTTTAATGGATTGTTATCTCTTGCTGCAGCTAATGCGCCTTTCTTATGATAAAGTGCCGAGTTAAATTCTGCTGGAATTCGTTCTCCAACACTTCCTGAACCTAATCTAGTTGATGGAGTTGCATTTTTTGAATTTGGATCTCCCCCTTGAATCATAAAATCCCCAATAACTCGGTGAAACATTAAACTGTCAAAATATCCTTCATTCACAAGCTTGGCAAAATTAGCGCTGTGCAAAGGAGTTTCTTTATATAGTTTTAAAACCATTTCGCCATAACTGGTAGTAAGTTTAACATAAATGTCTTGCTTCAGCTCTTCAGTTTGAGCAAATAATGAGCTAGTTATAAAAAGCAAGCCTAGAAAAAGGGTTGAAATTTTCAATGTTTTGATATTCTTAGTCATAGTATGTATTATTCTATTTTATTAAACTCTTAAACTACTAATGGGTTTAAAATTACCTTTAGAAAGGCTAATGTAATAAGGAATTATTCATTTCCTTAAAGAAGCAATAGACAAATTAAAATTACCTTTGTAGAAATGGATACAATTGTACAAAATAAATCCACTCAATATATTGATTGGGGTATTGTGGATTACAAGGAAGCGTGGGACAGACAAGAAGAGGTTTTTGGCGAAATTGTTACCTTAAAAATAGCTAATCGTAATTTTCCAGAAAAGCATCAAAACACCCCTAACTACTTAATTTTCTGCACACACCCTCACGTTTACACCTTAGGTAAAAGTGGTAAAATAGAGCACCTTCTAATTGATGAGGAAGGCTTAAAAAAACACAATGCCACTTATTATAAAATTAATAGAGGGGGTGATATTACCTATCACGGACCAGGGCAAATAGTGGGCTACCCTATTTTAGACTTAGATAATTTTTTTACAGACATTCATCTTTACCTAAGAACCTTAGAAGAAGCTATAATTCTAACACTTAAAGAATACGGTATTGTTGGGGAAAGATATGATGGCTTCACAGGTGTTTGGCTAGATGCAGGCAAAGAATCTGCTCGTAAGATTTGCGCCATGGGTGTTCGATGCAGTCGATGGGTAACAATGCATGGGTTTGCATTTAACGTAAATTCTGATTTAGGTTATTTCAAGCATATTGTTCCTTGTGGACTTGATGACAAGGCTGTAACTTCTATGCAAGAAGAGCTTGGCGTAAAGTTGGATGAAGAAGAAGTGAAAGAAAAACTTAAAAATCATATAGTTCAGCTTTTCAAAATGGAACTTGTGAAATAAGCTTCAACCAAAGCCTAGGAATTTGTATCTTCGATGAAGAATAACATAACTATGCTTAAAAAAATTCTCACCATTTTTATAGCAGTCTTAATTGTTGCCAATATTGCCGTTTTAGTAACAGGTCACACCTATATCTATAAGGCCCTTGTTTACCAACAACCTGGAATTGATGATTTAGAACTATTTAAAACCCGTAAAGTTACGGCAAGTGAAAACCCCATTGATTTAAATGTTTCTTCTACTGCAAATCAAAAAGAACTATCTCAAAAATTAACAAACACGTTAAGCGAGTTAGAGTCTGTGGCCTTTTTAGTTTGGAAAGACGATAGCATAATTCACGAACAGTATTGGGATGGGTATAGCGCAACTTCATCAACCAACCCCTTTTCTAGCGCAAAGTCAATAGTAGGTTTGGCAATTGGAATTGCCATTGACAAAGGCTTCATAAAGTCCCTAAATCAGCCAGTTGGTGATTTTGTGGAGGCGTTTAAAGCAGAAGGTTTAAATACCATTAAAATTGTGGATGTATTACGAATGGCTTCAGGTACGAGCTGGGAAGAATCCTACTCCACTCCTTTTAACCATACTACCGCTGCTTATTATGGCACCGATTTAGAAGGGTTAATAACTTCATTGCACTTAGATAAAAAGGCAGGAACTGAATATCGCTACAAAAGTGGCGATACTCAATTGCTTCAGTTGGTTTTAAAAAATGCTTCAGGAATGCCCCTTTCAGATTTTGTTTCCAAATACGTTTGGCAGCCAATTGGCGCTAGCGAAAATGCATTTTGGAGCTTGGACAAAAAAGACGGCAATGAAAAAGCTTACTGTTGCATGTATTCGAATGCTCGAGATTTTGCAAAACTAGGAATCATGACAATGTGCGGTGGCGAGATTAATGGAAATCAAGTAGTAAGTCAAGAATATTTAGAAAAAGCTTTAAGTCCTATTAATTTACCTGATGTTGATGGAAACATAGTAGACTACTATGGCTACCAATGGTGGTTAACTAAGTTGCAGGGCATGAATGTATTTTATACAAGGGGAATATTAGGTCAGTATATATTTTGCATCCCTGAGTTAAATATGGTTGTTGTTCGACTTGGACATAAACGAAGTGAAATAAAAGTCAACAATCACCCCCAGGATGTTGTAGTATATTTAGAAGAATGCATAAAAACTTTTAGTAAATGAAAATAACAAACTTAATTCAAATACCTGCTTTAGCTTTACTAGTACTATTTGGCTGCAGTTCCAACAGTACTAAAGAGCAAAAAACAGAAGTAGTACCCACAAATTTTAACGACTATTGGTATGGAGGACTTGCTGAAATTTCTAGTTACAAATTAAAACAGGCTAGGTACGGTGAAATACATGAAGGAAATGCGGTGTTGATTTATGTCACGGAGCCCTTCTCAAAAGAAAAAGGTGCTAAGTTGGATAACTCTACTATGGAAAACCCAGGAATACCAGTATTGAAATTAAATTTCACGAAAAAATTCAATACTGGCATTTATCCTTATTCTATGATGACCTCCATTTTTACTCCTGTAGATATTGAAAAAAACCCACATTCACTAAAAACCACTACTTCTTCGCAAGAATGGTGTGGACATACCTTTACCTCTCTGCTACTTAGAGATGAATACATCAAATTATCTATTCAATCTTATTTTGAAAATGAAAGTCTTAGCAATGAAAGACTGCCAATAATTACCACGGAAGATGAATTATGGACTCGAATTAGGATTAACCCAAAATCTATTAAAACAGGTAAAATTCAATTAATCCCATCTACCATGTTTCTGCGACTAAAACATGTAGAGATGAAGCCGTATAATGCTGAGGTTTCTATTGCCAACAATGGCAATATTGAAACTCTTTCAATAATTTATCCTGAGTTAAACAGGTCGATAAAAATTCACTACCACTTATCATTCCCACATGAAATATTAAGTTGGGAAGACACCTATAAAAGTGGGTGGGGTAGCGATGCTAAAACTCTTACAACTGTTGCCACTAAAATGAAGGACACCAGAGTGGCATACTGGTCTAAAAACAGTAATACAGACAGAAAATTGTATGAAAATCTTGGCTTAAAGCATTAATATTTTTTTTGAAAAACCCTGAATTATCTGAAAATCGCTGCTATTTCTCACAGTAGTTAATTTGCTTTACGATATAAAAAAAGTTGATTTCAAAATAAAATATCAATTCAATGTTAATTAAAGTTTTATCTCTCGAAGAATTGTTTTTTTCAAGAGAACCAACTACAAGAAATCCTCTTTTGTAGTTTTGACAATAATAAGACAATTGGATTATCCGGTGCTAAATGCCCGATTTTAGTTAAAAACAAACTTAATTGGGCTCAACTTATGAAGGAAGTTATAGTTAAAGAGCCAAAGCAAAAATTATTAGCCTTATTCGCACATAGAAACTAATTTTAATGAAAAAAATCAATTGCCTATTATTGGTAGATGACAATTCTGCGGATAATTTTCTTCACAAGTTAATAATTGAAGAAGCTGGTACTTGCAATAATATTCATACAGCATTAACTAGTAAAGAAGGTTTAGACTATTTACATGACAGGTAAATTTGAAGGCACTGAAGAACAATATCCTCGACCAAATTTAATATTCTTAGATATCAACATACCATTAATGAATGGTTTTGAATTTCTTGAAGCCTACGAGCAGTTAAAAATTGATAACAAAGCTGATGCAGTTGTCATGATGCTTACTACTTCAACAAACCCTAACGATCAGAAAAAAGTAAAAGCTTCACGTGTTTAAAAGGCTTCTTAAATAAGCCTTTTAAACCAGAATTAATTGTGGAAATTGTAGAAAATAACTTCGGATAATTACTCTCCGTAGTATTCAACAGAATTTCGCTCAGTTTCAAATAATTCAATTTTGTGAAGAGTTCCACCTTTAACATGGGGCTCTAACTGCTTCCAAATTCCTATAACTAGGTTTTCTGTGCTTGCCATAATCCCTTTCATAAATTCAACATCAAGGTTGATATTTCTATGATCAATCTTTTCTAGAACTTCTCGCTGTATTATCCGACTTAATTCTTTTAAATCCACTACATACCCAGTTTCAGAGTCTGGAACTCCTTTTACAGTAACGTGCAATTGATAATTATGTCCGTGAAAATTCTCATAAGCACATTTTCCAAAAACCTCAATATTTTTCTCTTGAGACCAATTTGGATTAAATAATTTATGTGCAGCGCTAAAATGTTCTTTTCTCGTGATGTAAATCATAGTGCAAATGTATCTAAATTGTAGGAATTAATTAGTGAACGTACCTTTGGAAAACATGAAAGTTTTAATTGTTGCATCTACTGCCCAAGAACTGGGAACTTTAAATTCTAAATTATCTGATATACAAGTTACTACACTCGTGTCAGGTGTAGGTATGATGCAAACAACTTATAACCTAAGTAACTTTCTTGGCCTTCATACTTTTGATTTAGTTATTAATATTGGAATATGTGGAGCCTTTCACACCTTTAAAAAAGGAGAAATTGTATTTGTAAAAGAAGATTCTTTAGGAACATTTGGAGCAGATGATAATGGTACGTTTTTGCCGTTTACAAATTTTATTGACTCTTCTGAATTTGAGAACAGGTCGAATATCACAAACTCTGATACGTTAAACACGCTCTCGAAGGTAAAATCAACCACAGTTGACACAGTTAGTGGAAGTGAAAAAGTTATTTCTGCTTTGGTTAAAGAATTTAATCCCGCAATTGAGACTATGGAGGGTGCTGCAGGATTTTATGTTTGCAATAAGCATAAAACTCCTTGCATACAGATTCGAGCAGTTTCTAATTTGGTAGAAGAACGTAATACAGAAAATTGGGATATTGAATTAGCCTTGTTTAATCTTCATCAATTAATTAATACAGTATTAACAGAATTAAATGGATAAAGAAATAACAATCGGCTTTTCTCCTTGTCCAAACGACACGTTTATATTTGAAGCGCTTGTTAACAAGAGAATAGACACTTTAGGATTTAATTTTAAACCCATTTTAGCCGATGTTGAAGAGTTAAATCAGTTGGCAATTAAAGGAAAGCTTGACATTACTAAAATAAGCTACTTTGCCTTCAGTAAAGTTTGGGACAACTACCAATTACTCTATTCTGGAAGCGCGCTAGGCAAAGGTTGCGGACCTTTATTAATATCTAAATCTGGATCCTATAAAAATATTAACCAAGGATCTATTGCCATACCTGGAGAATTAACTACAGCCAATTTTTTATTAAATTTTGCTTATCCCGAAGCTAAAAACAAAAAGCCTATGTTGTTTTCTGATATTGAAGACGCTGTATTGAATGAAAGTGTTGACTTAGGAACAATAATACACGAAAACAGATTTACCTACAAGAACAGGGGGCTTCACAAAGTGAAAGATCTTGGTAAGCATTGGGAGGATGAAACCACTTTTCCAATTCCTCTAGGTGGCATTTGTATAAAACGAGATTTTACATTTGAAAACAAAGTTCTTATAAATAGGTTAATTCGTGAAAGCATTCTTTTTGCCTTCGACAAACCAAAAGTTGGCTTGGAATATCGAAAACAACATGCACAAGAAATGAACGAAGAAGTAATGTTGCAACACATTAATTTATACGTTAACGAACATAGCATTGATCTTGGAACTATTGGAGTAAAGGCCGTAAAGTATTTATTTAAAAAGTCAAACGACTTAGGTTTATCAGAAAAACCATCTAAAGATTTATTCTTTTAATTATGATTGTAATAACAGGAGCAGCAGGATTTATTGGTAGTGCATTAGTAGCTAAACTTAACGAACATAAAATTTACGATCTAGTACTAGTTGATCAATTTAATCGTAAGGATCGAACTCAAAATTTAGCCAACAAAAAATTTATCACTAAAGTTGACCGTAACGTATTTCATTCATGGTTTGATAAAAATCATGCTGAAGTAACCTTTGTATTTCATTTAGGTGCAAGAACTGACACAACAGAATTTAACAAAACAATTTTTGATGAGTTGAATGTTCAATTTTCAAAAGAAGTTTGGAAGCGATGTGTTGAATACGGCATTGCACTTGTTTATGCTTCCTCTGCTGCTACTTACGGAGGTGGTGAAAATGGCTATGTAGACAATCATGACCTTATTCCTGAGTTAAAACCTTTAAACCCTTATGGAGATTCTAAAAACGAATTTGATAAATGGGTTTTAAAACAAGATAAGCAACCTTATTTCTGGGCTGGTCTTAAGTTTTTTAACGTATATGGTCCAAATGAGTACCACAAAGAGCGAATGGCTTCAGTAATTCTGCATGCATTTAAGCAGATAACTAAAACTGGGGAAATGAAATTATTTCGTTCTCACAATCCTGATTTTAAAGATGGTCAACAAATGCGTGACTTTGTATACGTTAAGGATGTCTGCTCTGTTTGTTTATTTCTTTTAGAAAACAGAAAAAATTCTGCTATTTACAATTTGGGATCAGGCAAGGCTCGTACTTTTTTAGACCTCTGCAAAAACACCTTTAAAGCGATGGACATTAAGGAAAGCATATCCTTTATTGACACGCCTGAAGATATTCGAGATAAGTATCAATATTTTACAGAAGCATCAATGCAAAAACTGATTGCTGCAGGATATAATAAAGAATTTACTTCTTTAGAGGATGGAGTGGAAGATTATGTGAAAAACTACCTTATCCCTAACAAGGTTTACTAGAATGATTTTTTTAAAAGTATAACGTTATTTAGTTTCTCATCTTTATTATTTTTCACAAGCTGCATACACGAAGCAACTAAGCCTCCTTATAAACCAGCCGACCCATTAGCTAAAAGTGTTTTCACCTATCCCACCAGTATTGAATTTGGGACGTTTAATGCACTTCATTTTTTGGGAAAAGGTCTATAAAAAATAGGATGCGTTTTTGGCAATACTTTAGGTAACAGTGATAGTCCACATGCTTTAATTCTCTCCTCAATTGACAATGTAAATTTTTGGGACACTCTTTTTATCAGCGATCGAAAAACTTCTATTTCAGATGTAGAGTTTTTTGATTCAAACAAAATTTGACTCTTAGTCAACACCGCCAACTATACAGAATATTTGCTAAGTTCCGACACTTTTAAAACTTTTACGATTAGAACAATTGCGTACTCTCCGTTAGCAATTAATTTTTCTTTTCTAGATTTAAATTTAGGATTTGCATTTGGTGGAACGCCCGGTGCAAGTGATGTGGATTTACTTAAAGCTACTGATGGAGGAAATACTTGGCTTTCCGTGAATTTAGAACGGCCAACGAAACTTATCTCAATTCTTACTCAACTTATCCATACCGACCCTCTAATTACCATTTATAGCTACGCATACAATAGCTTCCCTCAAGCTTCTGTTGGCATTGTTTATTATACTTTAAGCCATGACCCAAATAAAGTAATTCGCAAAATCATTTCCTCTAGCGATGAAATTAATTGGCGAATAGAATTTACTTCAGACTCAAAATAACTCATGGCAAAGCTTGAATTTCTTTTCTGAAGATACACTAATTGTTGTTTTAGATAAATTTAGTCGAGCCTCTCTTGTTTCAAGTTCAATAAAAGAAATTGGAATTGAAGGATCTTATAATCTATTAAAATCAATAAGCCTCTTTGACGAAAATAACGGGGTAGGTATAGCAGAAGGTTTAGAACAATCGTCTAAACCTGTACCACTTATTTATCAATTTTCGAATTGAATTACTCTGCTGGCTCTTCTTCCAAAGGAATTGGAGAAGGAGTGTTTTCTAACGATGGAGGAACTCCACCTTGGTTATCAATTTGATCTTGAATCTCAGATTCTTGAATTGATTGACCACCTGCTTTTGAAGGCATAAAAAAGGTGAGACTTAAACTCAAAACAACTAGTGCAATGGCTAAAGTCCAGGTAGATTTCTCTAAAAAGTCGTTTGTACGTTGTACTCCCATCACTTGTCCACCACCACCACCAAATGTTGATGACAAACCACCACCTTTAGGATTTTGAACTAAAACTATCAAAATCAACAGGATACAAATTATAACTGTTACTATCGTAAGGAATACGTACATTTCTTTTTACTTTATCTTATTCTTCAACTCCGCTATGCGGCTTGCAAAATAACGGTTTTTTTCGGGCATTTTCAATAGCAATTGTTTATAAACTTCAATTGCCCTATTAAAATGCTTCTGTTTCTCAAAAATTAGCGCCAATGTTTCGGTATAAACCTCTGCATTTAACTCCCCACTTGGCCTAGCTTTATTTTCAATTGACTGGTAATTTTCATCTTGATGAAGCGCCGGTCTTATTGATGGTTGCTTGGCTAAAAATGAATTAATGATTTCACTTTTGCTTGTTTTTAGACCAGGATTATCTTCTTCTAAATAATCTTGTGAATAGTCTTTTAATTGAACCGCCGACTCTGCGTATAGTCTTTCTAATGGGTCAGATGGATCCAGTTTTGGAGCATGAAATTCAATATAAGCTTCTATTGGCTTTGAAACATCCAGCTTAACAATGTCTTTTTCTTCTTCTTCTTTCTCACCAAACTCAGTAGCAGCTTGACTGTGTTTCTTAAATTCACTTAACCAAGAGTAAAATGAATGCCCATGTGGGATAGTTTCAACCGAAGCATCCACTTGTTCCTCTATTTCTTCAACTAGCTCTTCAGAATCTAAGGTGAATAAAGGCGCGTTCGGCTCAACTAGCTCAGGTTCTTCTTGAACAATACCCTCAACAAGTGAGCTTTGAATTTCATTTAAGCTTGGCTCTTCAACTTCAACTTGTTGTTCTACACTAGTTTTCTTTCCAAAAACTGAACGGAACAAGTTCTCTCGATTTACAGAAAGCAAAGAGGCCTTTTTTAACTTTTCAGGACTTTCTAAATCATTTTCTACAGAATAGAACGGATAGGCTAAAAGGAAACCATCTAATGTTTCTTTCTCTGCTTCGCTCAGGTCTTTAATGCTATATGTTGACTTTGTTGTATCCAATGTTGCTAATATACTACCAATTGGCGAAAGCTTTCAAAAATATATCGTTGATTAGTTGATCCAGAATATCTTCTGTCAATGCATCTTGTACTAGTGATAAATCTTGTGTTCTTGGGTAGTCTGCAAATCGACTAAAGTTTGCTTCCCAGCTTTTTTTATTGTCGTTTTTATCAACAAACACCACTCTCACACCTATTGTAAGTCTACTTTGTGCTGCTGTTTGATTTCCCTGGATGTTTACTGGACCAGTAGCAAATTGGGTTATTGACCCGTCAAAACGCACGTCCCCATCTCTTGAAACGGCATCAAGGGTTGTACTATTTAATACTTTGTCTTTTAATTTTTCAGTAAAAACAATACTTAAGGTTGGCACAACTAATGGCGCATTATTCGGAAATTTTGTTACACTAAACGTTTCTGAATCAGGTGAAATTGATGCACCTGTAAACGAATAAGAACAGCCACTTAATAGTAGAATTGGAATAAACAAAAGCAGTCTATAAATCATATTCTTTTATTTTTCTATACAAGGTTCGTTCACTAATTCCCAGTTCATGTGCTGCATCTTTTCTTTTCCCTTGATGCTTCTCTAGTGCCTTTTTAATTAATTCTTTTTCATGGTCTGCCAAAGAAAGAGTTTCTTCCACCTCTTCGTGGTCGTAAATGGGCTCGTCGTTATAACTTACAGGAGTTGGTTTGTAGGTTGGTACTTCAGGTTCAAATGGTGTATTTCCTTTAGGACCTAATTCATGAATGATTTTTTCTACAATATCTTGGTTATTCTGCTCCGAAACATCCACATTATTGTTTTGTAATAAATCAAGAACAACTCTTTTCAAATCGTTCATGTCTTTTTTCATCTCAAAAAGAACCTTGTAGAGTAAATCTCTTTCATTAATTCCTGTTGAGCTTTCTCCTCCAAACAACACTGGAAGTCGATTTGGCGCTTTTGTTGGTATGTAATGAATTAGGTTTTTGGCTGACACCACTCTATTCTTTTCCAAAAGCACAATTTGTTCAGCAATATTCTTTAATTGCCTAACATTTCCTGGCCAAGGTGCATTAATTAACACTTCAATGGCTTCTGGTTCCAAAGTCAACATTGGAATGTTATTTTTTGAAGCAAAATCAGATGCAAATTTTCTAAAAAGTATATGAATATCCCCTTTTCTATCGCGTAATGGTGGAATGGCAATTGGCACCGTGCTTAATCTATAATAAAGATCTTCTCTAAATTTATGAGCTGATACCGCTTCAATTAAATCAACATTGGTTGCTGCAATTACGCGAACACTGGTTTTTTTAACACTGCTTGAACCTACACGGATATATTCGCCTGTTTCTAAAACTCTCAGTAATCTACTTTGAGTTTCTAACGGCAATTCTCCTATTTCATCTAAAAAAATAGTGCCTCCATCAACCTCTTCAAAATATCCTTTACGGGAATCAGTTGCGCCGGTAAATGCTCCTTTTTCATGTCCAAAAAGCTCAGAATCTATTGTTCCTTCAGGGATGGCACCGCAGTTTACTGCAATAAATGAGTTGTGTTTACGTGGACTAATTTGATGAATGATATGAGAGAACACCTCTTTACCAACACCACTTTCACCATTTATAAGCACATTCATATCTGTAGGTGCTACTTGACGTGCAATGTCAATAGCCCTATTCAAGAGTTCTGAGGTCCCAATTATTCCAAACCGTTGTTTTATACTTTGAATATCCACGTATTACTCTACTATTTCTCCTAACAATGTTGCCGTAGTGCAGTCTTTACCTAAAACCTTAACATAATCTCCTACTTTAACCCCTGGCTTTTTAGGGAAAACCATCATTGCATTTTGATCGTTTCTTCCGCAGAAATCTTGGTCGCTTTTCTTTGAATTTCCCTCAATTAAAACGGTGTGCACCTTGTTTACATGTTGTTTTAATTGCTCAAAGGCATGTTGCTGTTGTTTTCTGATGATGGCTGCAAGTCGCGCTTGTTTTACAGCCTCAACCACATCGTCTTCGTATTTCTTTGCAGCCAAAGTCCCTGGTCTTTCAGAATACTTGTACATGTAAGCAAAATCAAACTTTACATAATCCATTAGTGATAAAGTTTCCTCTTGATCTTGATCTGTTTCACCACAAAAACCGCTAATCATATCAGTAGAAATACCGCAGTTTGGTATAATTCGCCTTATAGCGTCAATTCTATTTATATACCACTCACGAGTATAGGTTCTATTCATTCTTTTTAGAACGGATGAACTTCCAGACTGAACTGGCAAGTGAATGTAATTGCAAATATTATCGTGTGCTGCAATGGTTTCTATAACTTCATCGGTAATATCTTTTGGATGGCTTGTAGAAAAACGGATTCTCATCGTAGAATCTACCAATGCCGACATGTGAAGTAACTCCGCAAAGTTTATAATTGCTCCATCTTCATTGGCAAATTTGAATGAATCAACATTCTGCCCTAGAAGTGTAATTTCTTTGAATCCTTTTTCACTTAATTCTTTAATTTCTTGAACAATTGATTTTGGATCTCTGCTGCGTTCTCTTCCTCTTGTAAAAGGCACCACGCAAAATGAACACATGTTATCGCAGCCACGCATAATAGATACAAATGCACTAACTCCATTACTTCCTAAGCGAACAGGGCTAATATCTGCGTAAGTTTCTTCTCGAGATAATAGAACATTTACTGCCTTATGGCCGCCATCAACTTGTTCTATAAGTTTTGGTAAATCGCGGTAAGCATCTGGACCTACAACTATATCAACTAACTTTTCTTCTTCTAAAAATTTTGATTTTAGTCGCTCAGCCATGCATCCAAGCACACCAATAATCATTTTTGGATTGTCTTTTTTTGCTTCTTTGAAGGAACGCAAGCGCTGTCTTGCTTTTTGTTCAGCGTTTTCACGGATGCTACAGGTGTTTATGAATACTAAATCTGCATTAAGTGGATCGGCTACCGTTTCAAAATCATTTTCTTGCAAAATAGATGCAACAATTTCTGAATCTGAGAAATTCATTTGGCAACCATAGGTTTCAATATACACCTTTCGTGTCTCTGCCGAAGCCCCCTTTTTCTCCATCAACAAGGCCTCACCTTGTCTACTTTCTTCTACTAATTTTGACTCTTCAAACATTTATTGTGTTTTTCAATATACAAAGGTACGATTTTTGAAGTATACTGCCATGTTGTCAGACTATCAATTTAAGTGTAAAATATTTAGAACATTTGAGGTTCTTTAAGGTTATTCTGATGAAATAATCTAACTTCCCAGCGTTATTATTCCAGTATGAAGAAATTTCTTTTTATAGCTTTTCTATTTTGTATTTTGTCTCCAAGCTTTGGACAAAATGGTAACAAGCCTTTGCTTGCGAATCAGTATTTACAAAATGAGGAGTTTGCAAAGGCTTCGGAATTATATGAGGAATTGTTTGACAAAACCCCTTCACGACTCTACTACAGCAATTTACTCTACACTTACTTTAAGCTCGAAGAGTTAGAGAAAGCTGAAAAATTAGCCAAATCTGAATTAAGATCTCAAAAAGAGAAATCGCTTTATTATGCTGATTTAGGGTATATAGAATCCTTAAAAGAAGACCCAAAGTCTGCAGGTAAAAATTACAACAACGCCGTAAAGGAATTAACCCCAAATGAATTTTTAATAGACCAATTAAGCAAGACTTTTGTTCGATATGGAAATGTTGACTACGCTATAAAAACCATTATTACGGGACGTAAACAGCTTCTAAACCCACTTGCCTTTTCATTAGAGCTCGCAGGTATTTATAGAGTTAACGGTCAATTTGATTTAGCAATTGAAGAGTATTTAAATATTGTAGAATACGAAGCCTCAGCTAAAGCTGAAATGCAAAACAAGCTACAAGAATCGTTAGTGAAGCCTGAAAACCAGGAAATGTTAAAAAACGCCTTGTACAAACGGATTCAGAACAACCCTAACAGTCCAATATTTAATGAAATGTTAATTTGGTTGCAATTACAGCAAAAGGATTTTAATGGGGCATTAATTCAGGCCAAGGCTTTAGATAGGCGTTTTAAGGAAAACGGACAGCGAGTAATGCAATTAGGCGATTTGTTTATGCGCAGTTCAGACTATGAAACAGCTGAAAAAGCTTTTAAATATGTTATAGATAAAGGAAACGAATCCCTAAATTATTTAGATGCCAACTTGAAATATTTAGAAGTTAAAAAAAATAAAATCACGGAGTCATCATACACAAATGATGATTTAGTGGAATTAGAAAGTGTGTATTATTCATTCTTGCGCGATTTTGGAAAATCCTCTCAAACTGTTTTTGCGTTGAAAGATTTGGCCCATTTGCAAGCTTTTTATCTTGATAAATTGGATACAGCAATCTCTGTTTTGAAAGAAGCCATTGACTTACCTGGCCTTAACCCACAAGCCCAAGCTCAGTGCAAACTAGAATTAGGCGATGTATTGTTATTAAACAATACCATTTGGGAAGCTTCTTTAATTTATAGTCAGGTTGATAAAAAATATAAAGACGACCCAATTGGTAGAGAAGCAAAATTTAGAAATGCACGTTTGTATTATTATGCAGGAGATTTTGAATGGGCTAAAACCTTATTGTTTATTTTAAGAACTTCTACGTCTCAACTAACAGCCAACGACGCCTTAGATTTAGGTTTATTAATTGCTGACAACACAGGACTTGATTCTACAGTTGATGCGATGAAACTTTTCGCTAAGGCTGATTTATTACGTTTTCAAAATAAATTCAGCGAATCTCTACTAACCTTAGATAGCTTAGAGATATTGTACCCAGACCACCCGCTTGACGATGAAGTGTTGTTTGTACAAGCTCAAATATTTAAAAAAACAGGAGAAATAGACCAAGTGATTGCAAAACTTGAAAAAATAGTAAGTGACTATGGTACTGATATTTTAGCTGATAATGCCGTGTTTCAGCTAGCTGAAATTTATGATAAGTTTTTAAATCAACCTGAAAAGGCCATGGAATATTACAAGCTATTGTTAACCGACTATCCTGGAAGTTTATTGAGCGTCGAAGCTCGAAAACGCTTCCGTTTTTTACGTGGAGATGTATTAGTTAATTAATTTTTAACGCAGTAATTCTATACATTTGCAGCAAACCACAATAAAATAGTTTTGATTTTATACAATGTTACCGTTCAAGTAGATGAAAATCTTTTAGAAGATTGGCTAACTTATATGAAAGAAATTCACATTCCAGAAGTTATGGAATGTGGGATCTTTTCTAAGTATAAAATGTGTAGAATAATTGGTTCTGACAGTCAAAACACCTACTCAATTCAATATTTTTGCGATACGCTTGCTGATTTTCAACGCTATGAAACTCAATTTGCACCATCGCTACAAAAAGACCACAGCATGCGTTATAAAGACAAATTTGTTGCTTTTAGAACCATTTTAGAAGTCGTGTCCGAATCAAAATAATGCGAGTTAACGATACCCATATTAATGGAGTGCTAGTTTTTATTCCAACAATTTTTCAAGATTCAAGGGGTTACTTTTTTGAAACTTACAAAGACGAGTTTTTTAAAAAGTTGAAGATTCCTTACACTTTTGTGCAAGACAACGAAAGTATGTCTCACAAAGGAACGGTAAGGGGTTTACACTTTCAAGCGCCTCCTTTTGCACAAGCAAAATTAGTGCGAGTAATTAAAGGTAAAGTTTTAGATGTGGCAGTGGATATTAGAAAGGATTCACCCACTTATGGCAAGCATATTTCAGTAATACTCTCAGAGCAAAATAAAAAACAAATGCTAGTTCCTGAAGGTTTTGCCCATGGATTTGCAGTTCTTGAAGATCAAACAATATTTAGTTACAAATGCTCTGCGCCTTATAATAAAGAGTCGGAAGTAGGATTACTTTGGAATGACTTTGACCTTGGAATTGATTGGCAAGTGGATGAGCCAAATATTAGTAAAAAGGATCTAATTCTTCCAAAGTTTAGCGAATTTAAGAGTCCGTTTTAGTCCCCTAAACCTGCAATTTCTTTACTAATATTTTCAACTTGTTTTACGTTTTGTTTAGCCGCGTACCACGAGGCTAAAAACCCTAGAATCAATACGGTAAAAAGTATTAAGAAAAAGTCGAATGGCCGTAATGCCATTGGATACACACCACCTACTAAACCAGACGCTTTTATTAGAGCAAAAGTTATCTGCAGCCAACAAGCTAAGCCTCCTACTAAAAGTCCAGCAAAAACTCCTGCACCCGAAATAAGCATACCTTCAAGCATGAAAATACGCTGAACTAGTTGCTTTTTTGCACCCATGCTCATTAAAATGGCAACATCTTTTCGTTTATCTATCACCAACATGGTCATAGACCCTATGATATTACATATGGCAATAATTAGAATAAAAGTTAATATGAGAAACACTGCCCAGCGTTCACTATTAAGAATTTTGTAGAGCGTTTCATTTTGCTGAATACGATTTTTAACGGTGAAGTCTTCTCCAAGTAATTCCTTTAGCTCTCGCTGAAATTTCTTTGAATTTATCTCATCACTTAATTGCAATTCGATGTAAGAAATTAACGAAGGTTCGGTTAATAAGTCCCGAGTAAATGAAATTGGCGCAATCATGTAGTTTTGATCAAACTCCTGTTCAATAGAAAAAACACCGCTATGGTAAATGTTTTTGGCTTTAAAAGCATTTTGATAATTCGTAATTTGCTTATTCGATTTTTTTGGAGCGTAAACAGTTATTGGGTCAACTCCTGAATACAAATAAAGAGATAATGCATACTCTACCCCAATTCCAATTACTGCATAGTCAATACCACTATTGCTTAGCATGTATTCGCCGCTAACCATGTTTGAATCTATCTCATTCGACTGCACATAAGTATCGCTCACGCCCTTAATTTTACCAATATGTTGACTTTCTTTAAATTTAAACAACACATTTTCCTCTAGTATTTCGTTGTAATATGCAATACCGGGTAAATTTTTAATTTCAGCGACGGTAGAGTTTGAAGGATCAAAAAATTTACCGATTGAAGGTTCAATTTTTAGTTCAGCGTTAAAGGCATTTTGTAGTTCTATGGCAATTTTTTCAAAACCATTAAACGCACTAATAACAATTAATAAAGCTGCGCTTCCCACAAACACCCCAAGCATTGAAATACCAGAGATGATATTGATGACATTGGTAGATTTTTTGGAAAAAAAATACCTTCTAGCGATAAAGAGTCCTAAATTCACAGCTCGAAATTACTGATTATGCTTTAGGTATATCAATTAGAATAAAAATTAAATAAATGAGCGAACAACGATCCATTGTAAAATCTACTATTTTCCCCTTGTTTGTTTGCTTGAGCATGTGGTTAATTAAGCTCTATGAGCTTTATAATGGAGAAGATTTCGGATTTTTGGGAATATTTCCTAGAACTCTACATGGGTTTTTCGGCATTTTCACTACACCTTTTATTCATGGAAGTATTTCACATTTGGTTTCTAATACTTTTCCATTTTTATTTTTGGCCAGTGCCTTAATCTATTTTTATAGAACAAGCGCCTACTTAATCCTCCTAATAATTTACATTTTCTCAGGCTTGGCAATTTGGTTTTTCGCTCGTGATGCATTTCATATTGGCATGAGTGGTGTGATTTACGGAATGGCAAGTTTTCTTTTCTTTACAGGATTGGTTAAACGAGTTCGTAAGCTTTTAGCCCTGTCGTTAGTTATAGCTTTTTTATATGGCGGAATGGTTTGGGGTGTTTTGCCTTTAGAGGAACATATTAGCTGGGAGGCACACCTTTTTGGGGCAATTTTTGGAGCAATTTGTGTGTTTTTGTTTAGGGATAGTGGTCCTACAAGAAAAAAATATAGTTGGGAATTAGAAGAAGAAGATGGCGGTCCAGGTCCTTGGGATATCAAGTATATTTATAAGCCTGAGGAATAAAATTTTTAAAAAAATATTTCGCGATTGTATTGTAAGAGCTAATTGCGACCTCGGCATAAAGTTTTTCTTGCACATGCTCTTCGAAGTCTTGAAGGCTAAAACGGACATTTAGTTTGCAGGTTGAGAGACTTCGAACATTTATTCTTGTCAGTCTCTGACTGACTTAAGAAAAAATAAAATTTTTTGTTTAAAATTTTCATACCCGAGACACTTCCAGTTATCAAAACTTTTAAATAAAAAAGTCATCCTGAGTTTCCCGAACGATGTAGGAGTATCGGGATGTATCGAAGGGTGACTTTTTTTGAAAATCTTAAACAAAAAAAAGACCATGATTTGCAATCATTGGTCTTTTATAGATTTATTGTAGGGGTAAATTTAATATTGTTAAAGCTGGTTAGGCTTTTTTAGGAGTTCTTGGTTGAGCAAGAGCTGTAATTTATTTAAGTGCTTTAGTATACGGCAAACAACTATAAAAAGTTACAAGAGATCTAGTTGAAAAATAAACTGATCTTCGAAGTCCTGAAAGCTAGAGCGCATATTCAGTTTGCAGATTAAGAGACTTCGATATTTGATCTAAAATTGCCGTGTCAAAGACACTCCATCTAAGCTTTCAAGTCTCTCTACGTAAGACTTACAAGAGCTGAGAACTAATTCCAAGAAACCGCTCATCGATAAGCTCTTTGACGCTCCTTCGTCGGTCAAGGATTATCATCAGCTTGATGGTTTTTTTTTAAGAAAGTTGAACTTTTAACTTTTAAAAAAATCCTTAAAATTCTATCCCCAAATTAGCGGTAAACATATTGTAGAAAATAAAAAGATTCTTTTCAGTTAAATCCACTCCATCCTCATCCCTATACATGACTTTTGAAGTCTGAAGCGCATAACCTACGCTTAAGTTGGCTCTAGTGTTTTTTGCATCCATTAAAGTATAACCAACTAATAATCTAGTCATTGGCCCACCTACATGCTTATCTGCGAAACCTATGGCACCTGTGCGACCTGCGCCATAACCAACATCAATATTAATAAAAGGGGAGTTTTTAAAGGCATTAAATTGATATTTTGATGAAATGAATATTGGAATGAAGTAGCCGAAATTCCAAGTTTCATAGGCTAGGCCAATTCCCACTTTTATACGTTGACTAATCCATTTTGATTTAATAAAAGCTAAACCCAATGCGCGTTCATCATTCCTGAAATTTGCAACGCCACCTATTTCCTCAACAAACAATTTGCCTATTCCCTCATTGGTCAAAATGCGGACCTCATAGTCAAATTTTGGCAAAATACTGTCAGATGGAATTTGTGCCCATCCCGCTAAGCTAAATAATAAACAAAAAGTTAATAATGATAGACGCATATTATTGTCTGAAATTCCTTTTTCTTAAATATTGTTGAACATAAGTAATAAGCAAAAGCAAAACCGAAATTACACTTAAAAATCGTGCAATGTAATCTCCGTTTTTAACGTAAAAAGTTAGCTCATCGTTTAATTGAATGGAATCAATAATTACTGCTGGCTCCCAAAAGGGGGTTGCTTGTCGCATATCACCTTTAAGATCTATAAAGCAACTTGTACCTGTGTTTGCAGAGCGCACAACCGACCTACGTGTTTCAACCGCCCTAATTTTAGCATATTGTGCGTGTTGGATATGCCCCGGAGTATCATACCACCAAGCATCATTGGTGATGATTGCAATAAACTGTGCTCCTTTTTTGACGTAATCGGTTACAAATTCACCAAAAACAGATTCATAGCAAATAACTGGCGCAACCCCCACCCCGCTTTTAGAGAAAAACACCCTTCGGTCTATTTGCTCACCTAATGAACCCGACATTCCGCCCAAGTCTATGGTCAAAAAGTCTAACATTCCAAAAACCTTTGGAAAGGGCAACTTCTCTACCCCAGGAACCATTTTTGATTTGTGGTAAACCTGAGTACTTGAGCTCATATCTATATGAATGGCTGTATTAAAAGCATCGTAGCAACATTCTCCACCTTCATACTTTCTGGAAGAAATGGTTTCTTTAGAACCATATTGCTTAAAAGTTGCAGCACCCACTACAAAATTGGTTGTTGGGTAATTCAAATAATGCTCACGAATTAGTTTAATTGCTGGTTTTTCATCTAAATTATCCTCATACAAAGAATACGGAATGGATGTCTCTGGCCACAACACAAACTCCGTTTCCATGTCAATTAAAGAATCCGTAAGTGAAAACAATTTATTCATTTGAAGCTCCTTTGTGCCTACTTCAAATTTCTCATTATATGGATCTACATTTGGCTGTACTGCTATTACTTTAGTTGTAGAGTTTGTATTCTCATAATTACTGTACATTGAATAGCTAATCAAAAATGGAATTAAAAAAAACAGTATTCCTGTAAAGCCAAAAACCATTGTTTTTCTGATGCTTTTAGTTGTTAAGAAAGATTTTATTGCCACAAAAAGCATAATGTTCACCAAAATAACCCAAAGCGAGCCACCAAAAACTCCTGTGTATTCATACCATTGATACGCCTTGTTGAAATTTGCTAATCCATTGCCAACCGTCATCCAAGGCCATGTTAAATCCCAATTATGGTGAAAATACTCGAAAGAAATCCAGTAGCAAACAAGAGCTAAAAAGCCCACTCGTTCACCTAATACTTTTTTAGTTTTCTGATAAAAGAAAAACGGCAAAGTCATTAATGAAGCATTTAATAAAATAGCTACAATTGCCCCAAAGGGACTCGCATTCCAAATCCACCAAGTGTTTAAGGTGTTCCACAAAGCAAAGCCAATAAATATGTACAGGTTATAAGGTAATTTATTGGCGGTGTGATCAAACTTATGTTCAAACCATAAAAACGGAATGAAGGCAACAAATAGTGCCGGCCAAAAATTTATTGGTGCCCAAGCAAGTGAAAACAAAACTGCCCCAAGAATGGGCATTGCTAATAGTACAGATTTATTCTTCATTACAGTTTTCCTTCAATGCAACAAACAAATTCACCCTTTGGTGGCTTTTGCTCAAAATGCTCTCTAATTTCTTTTGGTGATCCACGTAAAGTTTCTTCAAACTTTTTAGATAGTTCTCTAGATACACTTACCGAGCGACCTTCTTCTAAGTACTCTTCTAATTCCATTAATAGCTTTACAATTCTGTGGGTAGACTCATACAAAACGGTTGTAACACTTCGTTCAACAATTTCTTTAAGTCTGGTTTGCCTACCTTTTTTTGTTGGAAGAAACCCTTCGTAATAAAATTTATCTGAACCTAAGCCTGAAATAACCAAGGCAGGAATAATTGCAGTTGCGCCAGGCAAACATTCCACATCTACGTTTTGAGCCAACGCTTCGCGTACTAAAAGAAAGCCCGGATCACTAATTCCTGGAGTTCCTGCATCACTCACTAGGACAATTTTTTCACCCATCTTGGCACTTTCAACTATGCGTTTTACCAAACCATGCTCATTATGCTGATGAAATGAACTCATTTTATTCTCAATTTCGTAATGATCGAGAAGTTTTTTTGTCGTACGAGTATCTTCTGCAAGAATGCGGTCTGCCTCCTTTAAATAGCGTATTGCTCTAAAAGTTATGTCTTCTAGGTTACCAATAGGTGTAGGAATAAGTACAATTTTACCCAACTTCATGTCAATTAAATTTTTGCAGTGGAAAAGCACTGCTATCTTTGCACAAAGGAAACAAAAAATACATGTTACAAGTCAATTTCATTCGAGAAAACAAAGATGCCGTTATTAATGGACTTAAGAAACGGAATTTAGATGCTTCTTCACTTATTGAAGAAGTAATAGCAATAGACGATTCTCGGAAAAAATGCCAATCGGAAGCTGATACTGTTTCTGCAGAGGCAAATACCATTGCAAAGCTAATTGGCCAAATGATGAAAGAAGGTAAAAAAGATGAAGCAGAAATCGCGAAAGCAAAAACTGCTGAATTGAAAGCCTCTCAAAAAGAATTCTCAAGTAAATTGAGTGAAATAGAAGATTCTTTAAGAAGTAAATTACTTGCCATTCCTAATGTTCCTCATGAATCAGTTCCTGCTGGAAATTCTGAAAATGACAACGAACTAATTTTCCAAGAAGGGGAGATTCCAACCAATACAGAAGACTTTCTACCGCATTGGGAATTAACTAAAAAGTACAGTCTTATTGATTTCGAACTAGGTGTTAAATTAACTGGTGCTGGCTTTCCTGTTTACACTGGTAAAGGAGCGAAACTTCAACGTGCATTAATTAATTTCTTTTTAGATGAAGCAGATAAAGCTGGCTATAGAGAAGTTCAACCTCCAATTTTAGTTAATGAAGAGTCTGGTTATGGAACTGGACAATTGCCAGATAAGGATGGTCAGATGTACTTTGTGAATGAAGATAAATTATATCTAATTCCAACTGCTGAAGTGCCTGTTACCAATATTTACCGAGATGTAATTGTTGATGAAAGTGAGTTACCTATCAAAAACACTGCTTATACACCTTGTTTTAGAAGAGAAGCTGGTTCTTATGGTAAGGATGTTCGTGGATTAAATCGCTTACACCAATTTGATAAAGTAGAAGTAGTTCAAATTACGCATCCTGATAATTCATATTCCACCTTAGATACAATGTGCGAATATGTTGAAGGTTTATTGAGAAAATTAGAATTGCCTTTTAGAAAACTACGTTTATGTGGAGGCGATTTAGGCTTTACTGCTGCTTTAACTTTTGATATGGAAGTTTATTCTTCTGCTCAAAATCGTTGGCTGGAGGTTAGTTCGATATCAAATTTTGAAACTTACCAAGCCAATAGATTAAAGCTGCGAATTAAGGATAAGGATAATAAAAAACAACTTGCGCATAGTTTAAATGGTAGTGCTTTGGCTCTTCCAAGAATTGTTGCAGCCCTGCTTGAAAACAACCAATGTCCGGAAGGAATAAAAATACCTAAGGCTCTGCAAAACTATACAGGCTTTGCTATTGTTAACTAAACTTCAAGTATAAGATCTATTGAAACATTTAGCATACCTTAATAAATACCTTTATAAATATCGCGGAAGACTTCTTCTGGGTGTGTTTTTTATTTGTATTTCAAACATTTTTGGATTATTTCCACCTCAAGTAATTCGTTATGCGCTTAATTTAATTGAGCATAATATCTATTTATACGGGTTATTTGACGGTTTTGAACAGCAAAGTGCGTTTTACAGTCTGTTTACCTCGGCTTTACTGCTTTTTGGCGCCTTGGTACTAACAATGGCAGTAATGAAAGGCATTTTTATGTTTTTCATGCGTCAAACCATTATTGTGGTAAGCCGATTTATTGAATACGATCTGAAAAATGAAATTTTCAGGCACTATCAAGATCTAAGTCTTTCGTTTTTTAGAAGAAACAGTACGGGTGATTTAATGAATCGGGTAACCGAAGATGTAAATAGGGTAAGAATGTACTTGGGCCCTGCTATCATGTACACCTTTAACCTTACAATGTTATTTACTATGGTTATTTCAGTAATGCTAAGCGTTAACCCTAAATTGACCTTCTTTGCGTTATTACCTTTGCCAATTTTGGCAATAATTATTTACAATGTAAACAATATTATTAACCGTAAAAGTGAGCGTATTCAGTCGCAGCTTTCTACTTTAAGTACTTATGTTCAAGAAGCCTTTTCAGGGATAAGAGTTTTAAAAGCCTACGGCAAAGAAAAGCAAAGTCAACAAGATTTTGCAGTACAAGCTGATATTTACAGAGATCGTTCTTTATCGCTTGCTAAGGTACAGGCATTGTTTTTTCCTACTATGCTATTGTTAATAGGCCTTAGCACTACATTAACCATCTATATAGGCGGAATTGAAGTTATTAATGGCAATATCTCTGCTGGTAATATTGCTGAGTTTATTGTTTATGTTGGAATGTTAACCTGGCCAGTTATGTCCTTAGGATGGGTTTCGTCATTGGTTCAACGTGCTTCTGCATCACAAGAACGAATCAATGAATTTTTGCATACAGAAACTGAAATTGTTTCTGGCTTACAAGAAGCTCCCAATTTGCAAGGCTCCATTAAGTTTGAAAATGTAAGTTTTAAGTATCCTGATACAGGAATTACAGCCTTAAAAAATGTAAGTTTTGAAATTAAGCCAGGAGAAATGGTTGCAATTATTGGAAGAACCGGATCGGGAAAATCAACAATTGCCAATTTGCTTACTAGAATGTATGATGTTACCGAAGGCAGATTGCTTTTAGACGAGGTAAATATTAAGCTTTTACGTTTGGAAGATATTCGTTCGCAAATCGCTTGTGTTCCTCAAGAGGTCTTTTTGTTCTCTGATACTATTCACAACAATATTGCTTTTGGAACAGGTGAAATAAGTCGTGCTGAGGTGGAACAAGCTGCCAAAAACGCCATGGTGCACACAAACATTAGTGAATTCCCGAAAGGTTATAATACTCGAGTTGGCGAACGTGGTATAACCTTAAGTGGGGGGCAGAAGCAACGAGTTTCCATTTCTAGAGCTTTAGCAAAGACTTCCCCAATATTGTTGTTTGATGATTGTTTGAGTGCCGTAGATACTAAAACAGAGGAAGGCATTTTAAATAACCTTGGTAGAATAATGAAGGGCAAAACAACTATTCTTATTAGCCATAGAGTTTCTACAATTAAAAATGCAGATAAAATAATTGTGTTAGACGATGGCAAATTGATAGAACAAGGCAAGCATTCAGAATTAATGAAGGAAAATGGTGCTTATAAACAACTTTACGACATTCAGCTTTTAGAAGAAGAAATAAACGCATAAAAAAAAGGATTAACCGTTTTAGCTAATCCTTTTGTTATTAAGGCTCTAAATGTAATAATTGGTGTTAATATGTAATAAATTGAGTAAGTATAATTAAGCAAAGCCGATAATAAATTACTGTTAGGTTCTTGGTTAAACGTTAAGAACTAAAAAAGGTTACAAGAGCTTTTTATTTATAGGTTTTAATATCTTATTTAGTAAACCAAGTGTTAAGCTCTTTTAACCACTAAGTAATTAAGTTTAATTAATAATAATTCGTTTAGATATGTTTTTTTACGGGAAGCATTTTAAAAAGTTTCAAAGAATATATAATTTAGGTAAATTTGTACCATAATCCATTACGTTATGCAAGAAGTCATAAGTCCGAAAACAACTGAAAACATTGAACCAGTTGCTGTTCAAAAGAAACTTTATAAAATTATTGTGTTAAATGATGATGTAAATACTTTTGATTGGGTAATTGAGTCATTAGTTGATATTTTAGATCATAAAGTAGAGCAGGCAGAGCAATGTGCCTATATTATCCATTATAATGGAAAATGCGTAGTGAAATCTGGTGAGTTGGCTAAACTAAAACCTTTGCGCGAAGGCTTAACTGACAGGGGAATTCACGCTATTATAGAAGATTAATTTTCAATTAAAAAATAAGGCGTGTTTTGCACCCTAGCTTTATTAATCAAAACTATTTCAGCTGTTTTGACACTAACTTACTGTGCCTAATTCACACAAACCATTGGAAAAGAAGACAAATACAATTAATAAGTCGCAAATGCATTTGCGTAATAAGCACAGAACGCGTTACGACTTAAATGCTTTAAGCACTACCTACCCAGAACTTCAAGAATTTATAAGGCCTAATAATTATGGTGATGATTCCATCGATTTTTTTGATCCAGCAGCGGTAAAAGCCTTAAACAAATCGTTAATTCTTCATTATTATGGAATAAAGAATTGGGACATTCCAATCAATTTTATCAGTCCTGCTATACCTGATCGTGCAGATTATGTACATCACTTAGCTGATATCCTTTATTCGAAAGATGAAAAAAGAATTGAAACCAAAAACAACAAAATCACTTGTTTAGATATTGGAGTTGGTGCTAATTGCATTTATCCAATAATTGGTGCAGCTGAATATGGCTGGAACTTTATTGGTTCTGATATTGATACCAATGCAATTAAATCTGCCAAAGACATTGTTGAAGCAAATGAAGTGTTAAACGGGAAGGTTCAAATTCGACTACAAAAAGATCCGACTATTATTTTTGAAGGCATTCTTAAAGAAAATGAAAAAGTAGATGTTGTTATATGCAACCCTCCTTTTCATACGTCGTTTTCTGATGCAAAGGCAGTAACTGCTAAAAAATTAAAGAATTTAGATTCAGAAATTATTGATAAGGCTATTAAAAACTTTGGCGGTAAAAGTACTGAGCTTTGGTGTCATGGTGGTGAAGTAAAATTTATTCACGACATGATTTATCAAAGTCAGAATTATGCGGATTCAGTATTACGCTTTTCAACTTTAGTAAACAAGCAGGCCAATGTTCCACAAGCTGAACTTTCGTTAAAGAAATTTGGCGCTTTAGAGGTTCAAGTTAAAGCAATTGGCCAAGGCAATAAACGTAGTCGTATTATTTCATGGACCTTTCAAAATAAAAAGAAACAGCAAGAGTGGGCGGAAGCAAGGTGGTAAGGTGGTAAGTTTTTACTCTCTTTGATGCTCTTCGAAGTCTTGAAGGCTGGAATTTATAATATGTGTTCAGATTAAGAGACTTCGAAGTTTAATTTTTGTCAGTCTGTGACTGGCTTTAATAAAAAGATTAATTTTTTTTGTAATTCGCTTAATATTTTGGTTTAAAAACCAACTCCCCACTGGGGTCATTTCGACCGTAGGGAGAAATCTTCCTTCAGGTTTACCTAATACATAAAAGCGGAGTATTACTTTTAAGCTTCCTTAATTATACATCGTAAAGCTTTCTAGTATTTTGTTTCTAATATAAATTCTTGCACACCGTTAGGAAGATTTCTCTCTTCGTTGCACTCCGTTCGAAATAACGGCGTGGGAAGAGAGTGTACTCAATTAAAAACAAAATATGTCGGACCAAAAAACTAGTGTTTTTTTTACAAAAACCGGTCTTCGATACATCCCTACTCCTTCGTTGTTCGGGACACTCAGACTGACGGTTTTTATTTAGACGGGCTCTTCGAAGTCTAGAAAGCTTTCGCGCTGTTGCATCGCGTGGCAACTTTCCAATCTAATTTGAATCAGTTCATTGTTGTCTTACAGTCAGAAATTTTAATTTTTGCATAATTTCCGTGTCAGAGACACTCTTACTCATCAAAACTTTCAAGTCTCACTGCGTAAGACTTAAAAGAGTTGGGGCTTGAATACCATATTTCCGCATCGCTGCTCTTGTACTAAGCTCACCAGATTCTACTTCAGCCACTACCTGAAGCTTAAAACTCATGGAATAATCTTTCTGAGTTCTTTTTACATACTTGTTGTTTATCATTACATTACAAAATTGTGTAACGCTATTTCAGGACGTGACAAGAAAAAGAAATAAAACACCCTTATACATACTAAGCGGTTACTTTACACAACTTCTACAAAAACTATGACATTATAAAGATTGAGGCAAGCGTTAAAAGAAAGTAGGGAATCAAGGATGCTGCTCCTGCGTATTCTTTCGACATACGTTGCCCGAAAAATAACATAACTATGTTTAATCCAGCCAAAATTGAACCCAAGTAGCTCCAATAAGGATCTGCTCTAAACAACAACATTAAAACTCCAAATAAACACATTGCTCCAGCTGCAACCTCAATTACAGTAACAATTGCCAACATTGGACTAACTATACCTTTCAAAGGCGTTTCTTTAAATTGTCCTTGTAGCCAATCTAAATTATTCTTCCAATCAAATACTTTATCTAATCCAGATTGAATAAATAATATTGCTAAAAGTGCACTTGTTAATAGTTGCATTACCAAGGTGCTGTTTCCTAAAATTTCGCTCATAGTTTTTTCTTTGATTACAAATAAAATCATTTATAGTTGAGAAACAAAAGGTACTTTTAAATAAAGCATTGTATTTTAGTTGTTGATATGCTTAAACCCATCATTTACATATTCTTGCTATTAAATTTTATAGCCTGCTCTAGTTTCAGTCCAATTCTACTAGAATCTGTACCAAAAAAAACTACGCAAACCATTACCACTTGCATAAGTTCAACTGATACTGTAGTTCAGGTAAACAATTATTCGAAAGGCCGGCTAGTTGAACAAAGCCTTTTATCTAATTCTACCGGATTAAAAACCCTAAAAATTTTTAGTTACCACAAAAAAGAATTAGAATCCTTTTCAATTATAAACAGTAACGGTAAACAAATTGAACAATGGAACATCGAATCAATTTCTAAATCCGAAAAGGAACTAATAGTTAAAAAAAATGATGGTTTGATTTATAAAAATTTAGCTGTTAAAGGAAAAAACAAGGTGGAATCAATAATGGCCTTAGATTCGGATCAAAGTTTTAAAAGCATTAGCTATTACAAGCATGATAAGCTATTAAGACTAATCAAGAGTCAAAAATTTAGCGCCAACGACTCCCAAATAATTCACTACAACTATTTGGACAATGACAAATATTGGTCGACTCGACAACAAATAAATGGCAGCGATACTATTAAACATTATCGAATTTTTCTATCTAAATAAACGAAAATAGTAATTCGTTCTAATCAATTTACGACCTTTGCTCTATGTATACATTTTCAACTCAAGTAAGAGTACGATATGCCGAAACCGACAGAATGGGCTATGTTTATTACGGTAATTATTCCATGTACTTTGAAATTGCCCGTGTTGAAATGTTACGAAGTTTAGGCATTTCATATAAAGAATGGGAAGATAAGGGAGTAATGTTACCAGTTGTTAATTATGAAGTTAATTACAAAAAACCCGCTTTTTACGATGATTTACTTACAATTAAGGTGAAATTATCTTCACTTCCTAGTTCAAAAATTTATTTTGAATACGAAGTGATTAACGAAAAAGGCGATTTGCTTTCAACTGCCAATACTACCTTGGTTTTTGTAAATACGGAAACTAAAAGACCTACCAAACCACCTCAAGATTTTATGGATATTTTAGCACCACATTTTAACTAGTTGGAAAAGCTACACAACATATTATTAAAGTTTAAGCCTTATGTATGGCTGATTGAGCTATCCAAGAAAACCGATATTCCTGGTTTTGATAAAATTCCTTTGTACACTGTTGGCTCCTTCTTTTTTGCAGAATTAGGCAAGGAAAGCATCCTAACTAAAGCAAGTTCATTAGCCTTCAATTTCTTTTTAGCAATATTTCCAGCAATAATATTCTTTTTCACCTTAATTCCATTTGTTCCAATTGACAACTTTCAAGCTGAGCTTCTATCTATTTTAGAACAGATTTTACCAAAAAATGCCTTTGAAACAACACAGGAAACTTTGGAAGATATCATTCAAAACAAAAGCGGAAATCTACTAAGTTTTGGTTTTATCTTCACTTTGTTTTTAGCGACTAATGGAATTAACACGATGATGGGTGCTTTTAACAAGTCTTCATTGGTGTTCGAGAATCGATCCTTCATAAAACAACGCTTAATTGCTTTGTTTTTAACCGTTGCATTAAGTTTGCTACTATTAGTTGGCGTTTCCTTAATAACCTTAGGGGAGTTTCTGTTAACATTTTTAGAGAAAGAAGGCTTTATTACTGACTCCATCACCTATTATTTGTTACTCTTTAGTCAATGGTCGGGCATTGGAATTATTTTCTTTATCTCAATAAGTATGTTGTACTATTTCGGTCCAGCTACTGTTAGAAGGTGGAAGTTTTTCTCAGCGGGCTCAACCTTAGCAACGCTACTAACTATTTTAGCATCCGTTCTGTTCGCATTTTACATAAATAACTTTGGAACCTATAATAAGCTTTACGGCTCAATTGGAACCATAATTGTTATTATGCTGTGGATCTATTTCAATTCAATTATCTTATTGATAGGATTTGAATTAAATGCAAGTATAGATATCAGTCGACATAAGCTTACCGATTCCACAAAGAATTAATTATAGGTGTTTGTTATACTTTTGCTTAAGAGCTGATACACCATTTGCAAATCGTTGTTCCCTTTAAGAAGCTTTATTTGTGCTTTTATTATTTCAGAGTCATTTCTCTTTGCAGGACCAGTTTGCGCCACTTTTGGACCCAATTCAATTGCTTTTTCAGCAGTTTGTTTAATTAAGGGGTGTAAAAGAGAGTAATCCAGATTGTTTTCTTTCGCGATATTTTCTGCCAGATAGTACAAATGATTTGTAAAGTTACAAGTCAATACTGCGATAAGATGAAGGGCTTTTCTTTGTTTAGAATCAAGTTCTTTGATGTTCTTAATGTCAAATAAATCTCTAGCAATTTGTACTAACTGACTATTTACAGATTGGGATGAGCCTTCTATAAAAAGTGAGATATCCTCAAAACACACTGAAGTTTCTTTGCTAAATGAGTACATCGGATAGAAAACTCCGCAATTAGGATGATGTTTTTTAAGTACCGCTAGATCTACTGTACCTGAAGTGTGAATAACAATAGTATTTGATATCCGAGTAAGGCTAGCACTTACTGCTTCCACTTCCGAATCTTTGACCAAACAAAATATCAAATCGCAGGCAGGAAGACCAACTATATCATTAATAAAATGAAGATTGTGCTTTTCAGCTAGTGCTTTGCCGCTATTAAAATTTCTTGAATGAACGCCGACAATGTTTACCCCTTTGCTAAGTAATTTTTGTACAAAATGAGTGGCTACGTTGCCTGATCCAATTATTCCAACCTTCATAATTCTAAATTATGGAAATTTAAAGAAACTAAATATTTTAACGTTGAATTTTACTCAGACTTTCCTCTAGATTCTTTAATACGTCGAATCATAGAAATAAGAAATCCCAGAACCATGATAATTGTACCACCCCATAACAAGTTGATGTATGGAAATACAATGGCCTTCATTATGATGTAATCATCTTGAAGTTTCTTTTTCTGTGCTATTTGAAAGGTAATTGTTCCACTTTCAGGATTTATTTTTGTGAAATTTATTTTCAAACCATGGTCTTCAACTATCGCTGGGACATTAAACTCGGTGTTGTCTTTAACAGCATATATAGGTTGAACCATATGGGTATGCCCTTTCTCATTTACCTCCATTAGCGCACCAACAGAAATATCGTTTTTACCTAGATTTATGTTTTTTACTGGAACTTTTGATTTAAGCTCTTTTAAAAAGATAAATCCATTAACGGTAAGCAAGGTGTCGCCAAGAGCTAATTCTCTAGTTACAGGGTCTCCATAAGCTTCCTCGTCGTTCTCATCCTCTGGAACTATAACCTGAGTTACGTGAGTGTATATATCTTTTGTAAGGTAACGCCTGGTATCAGGAGAAGCTATTAGTCCCATTTTCTCATTAATCTGAGCATTTGGAGTTAAGGTAAAGTCCTCAAGCACTTCACCGTTTTTCCCTAATTTCTTGTAATTAACCTTGTAGTAAATATTTGGTTTTACAATTGAATCGCCTTGGTAAGTAATTTCATAATCGCCCATCGAAACGGTACGATTTCTCCAAAGCAATACGTTTTCTTTATTAGCCTTATCATCAAAATCTTCCCCGTAAGTTAATCCGGTTTTGTTGATAGAAACCACTTCACTTTTTGCAGATGATATTAATGCTCCTAAAAGCAATAAGGCAAAACCTATATGTCCAATTGCGCTGCCAACAAGTTTACGTTTGCCTTTTAATGCATCAATTAACACGCGTGTATTGATAATTACACTGAACCAACAAGCAAATATTAATAGCAAGTAGTTTATGTTTTGAAGAAGGCCTCCTAAATATGCTACTAATAAAGCAACAATTAAAGCACTCACTCCAGCTACTCCTGTTTGAATCCAAAATATTCTTGCATCCGTTTTCTTGAATTTTAAATACTGACTAAATCCACTAATAATTAATACAATTACAGCAATTGGTAATTGCCATTTATTATAATGACTAATTGGATCTGCTGGTGGTGCTATTTCTGATCCGAAAATAGCATTGAAAACTGGTATACTAGTAGAAGTGATTATTTGTCCACAAGAAATTAATAAAACCAATGAGCCAATGAATAACCAAAACTCTCTACTATAAGTCTGCTCCTCTTTTTTCGAAAATGGTAACGACTTCCATCTCCAAATGAACATGCCAGTAACCATGGCAATAAACACTCCTAAAAAGGCAAGCAATTGACCCGACATTCCCAAAGAAGTAAATGCATGAACAGATGAATCGCCTAAAATTCCACTTCGAGTTAAGAATGAAGCATAAAGAACAAGAATAAACGTTATCAACACCAAAAAGAAAGCCGTAAAAGTAGCGTGACCTGAATTTTTATAAACAATTAAAACATGCACCGATCCTACTAGAGTTAACCACGGAATAATGGATGCATTTTCAACCGGGTCCCATGCCCAATAACCACCAAAGTTTAATGCTTCATAAGCCCAAAATGCTCCCATTATAATCCCTGTTCCAAGAATCATAGTTGAGAACAATGTCCAAGGTAATGCTGGACGAACCCATTTAGCATACTTCCCTCTCCAAAGACCTGCAATCGCGTAAGCAAAAGGTACAATGGTTGAAGCAAAGCCTAAAAATAATGTTGGAGGATGAATTACCATCCAATAGTTTTGAAGTAATGGATTTAAGCCATTCCCGTCCTTTATAAACGTTAAGTAATCAGCTCGAGCAAAAATTGGTGCTTCTAAAGCATTTCTTAATAACACAAATGGACTACTTCCAATTTTAAAGTCGCCTATGTAAACTCCTAAAAGCATACTCATCAAGAACACTTGAGAAGTAATAAGAACAGTCATTATGTAAGGCTCCCATTTCTTAGAAGTAAATATCAACAAGTTTCCTAAAACAAGCTGCCAAAACGCCCAAAGCAAGAAACTTCCCTCTTGACCTTCCCAGAAACAAGAAATAATATAACGAGTGGGTAGTTCTACACTGGCATGTGACCAAGCATAGAAGTACTCAAAATAATGGTTATAAATGATGTAAAAAAGGGAAGCTACAATTGATAAAACAGATGCTGAATGAATCCAAAAAGAAATTCTAGCAAGGTTTCTCCAAGATTTAAAATTCTTTTCTTCACGAGTTGAATAAAAATAGGAAACTAAGGCAAGTAGGGCCGAAACAAATCCTAAAACAACTGAAAAATGGCCTAATTGACCTGGGAAAAGGTGTTCTCCAACAAAAGTTATATCCATGTATTAGTTTTGACTAACTGCTTCAACTGCGATTTGGTCTTCTTGGTACTTTGAAGGACACTTCATTAAAATTTTCTTTGCTTCAAAGGCTTCTTTACCCATATTTCCAACTAAAACTACTTGTTCTGAACGTTCGAAATCTTGAGGTTTTGTTCCTCTAAAAACCACTTTTGACTCATTTCCAGCTTTATCTACTAAATAAAATGAGAAATAGTTAGGGTCTTCAATAGGGTTGTAGTGTAATTCTTTATCCTGGTTCAACTCACCAATTATGTGCATCACCTTGTCGGGATGACGTTGAGCATAAGAAAAATTCTCATAACTGCTTGAATCGCTGTATGATGTTAAAACTACCGCTATTGCCACTGCAATTAAAACTATTCCTACTATGTGTGTCTTTTTCATCCTTTCTACCAATAGACTGCAAAAATACCTATTTTATTGACTAATTCATAGCTTATACTACAACGTTTATGATACGTCCTGGTACAAGTATAAACTTTCGAACAGGCTTGCCATCTACCCATTTTTCAATTCGTTCATCAGCAAGTACCGCTGTTTCCACATCTTCCTTAGGCATTGCCAAGTCAAAAGAAAGCTTTGCACGAACCTTTCCATTGATACTAATTGGGTATTCAAAGTTGTCTTCCTTCAAGAATTTTTCATCAAACATTGGAAAATCTGCTGTTGATACTCTCCCTGCTTCCTTACCTAATTTATGCCATAACTCCTCTGATATATGAGGTGCGTAAGCACTTAAAACAACTACCAAAGGCTCTAAAATTTCACGCTTGTTGCATTTTAGTGTCGTTAACTCATTAGCTGCTATCATAAAGGCACTTACAATTGTGTTAAATGAATATCTATTAAAGTCATCATGAACTTTCTTCAACGTTTTATGAAGCACTTTTAATTCATCTGGAGTGGCCGTCTCCTCAGATACAATAAATTGCTCCTCATTATGAAACAACCTCCAAAATTTTCTTAGAAATTTATGAACTCCTTCAATACCATTTGTATCCCAAGGTTTATGCATTTCTAAGGGGCCCAGAAACATTTCATACATTCTTAATGTATCTGCACCAAAGTCTTCAACAAGTTCATCTGGGTTCACCACATTATACTTGCTCTTCGACATTTTTTCAACTTCCCAACCGCATTTGTATTTTCCGTCTTCTAATTCAAATTCTGCTGTTTTAAATTCGCTTCTCCAAGCTTTAAAAGCTTCAACATCTAATACATCATTTTTTACGATTGAAATATCCACATGAATTGAAGCAGTGTCGTACTTCTCTTTTAAGCCATATGAAACAAATGTATTGGTGTCTTTGATTCTGTAGACAAAGCTTGATCTACCTTGAATCATACCTTGGTTTATTAGCTTTTTGAATGGCTCAATTTTGCTTACCAAATTCATATCAAATAAAAACTTTTGCCAAAACCTTGAATACATTAGGTGACCTACTGCATGTTCTGCACCACCAATATATAAATCAACATCTTGCCAATAATATTCTTCTTTTTCACCTACAAATCGTTCATTATTTGTAGGATCCATATAACGTAAAAAGTACCAGCTACTTCCCGCATAACCTGGCATAGTATCTGTTTCTCGCTCGCCTTCTGGTGTTATAACCCAGTCTTTATTCGCAGCAATTGGCGATTTTCCATCACCAGTTGGCTCATATCCATCTACTAATGGTAACTCTAAAGGCAAATCACTGGCATTCAAAGGCGTTGGAACTCCATCTTTATAAATTATTGGAAAAGGCTCTCCCCAATATCGCTGACGACTAAACCCAGCATCGCGAAGTCTAAAGTTTATTTTTCGAGTACCTAAGTTTTTGCTTTCAATTTCCTTCAACATTTTTGAAATGGCTTCTTTTACCTTTAGTCCATTTAAAAATTCTGAATTTATCATCTTGCCATTCTTATCATCTCTAGTAGAGCCAGGATAACCCGACTTATCTATAACATCAATGATATCAATTCCGAATTTTTCTGCAAAAACATTGTCTCGATCATCATCAGAAGGAACAGCCATAATCGCACCAGTTCCGTAACCGTTTAAGACATACTCTGCTAAGTAGATAGGCATCTTATTTCCAGAAAATGGATTGATTGCATAGGTTCCAGTAAAAACGCCGCTAACCTTTTTTTCTTGTTGTCGCTCTACGTCTGTTCTGCTTTTAACATAGGCTAAGTATTTATCAACTTCTTCTTTTTGGTCAGCAGTAGTAATTGATTCAACTAAATCATGTTCAGGTGCTAAAACCATAAATGTTGCTCCAAAAATGGTGTCAGGTCGGGTAGTAAACACTTTTATTTTACTTTCAGAATTTTCTATTTTGAAATCCATCTCAGCACCTTCACTTCGGCCAATCCAATTTCGCTGCATTTCTTTTAGCGAATCAGACCATTCTAGTGTATCTAAATCACCAAGTAATCGATCGGCATAAGCAGTAATTCGTAAAAACCATTGGCGCATTTTAATTTTCTCAACAGGGTGCCCACCTCTTTCAGACTTCCCTTCTTTCACTTCGTCGTTTGCTAGCACAGTACCCAAAGCTGGACACCAATTCACATCTGAATAGGCTAAGTAGGCTAATCTATAATATTGTAATATTTCTTCTTTTTTCTTTGTAGATTTTGAAGACCATTCTGATGAGCTAAACTCTTCATTATAATTTGATGCGGCGTTTAACCCCAATGTACCCTTAGTTTCAAAATGCTTTACAAGTTCTGATATTTTGGCTGCCTTTTGTATATTTTTATCGTAATAACTTTCAAAAAGCTCAAGAAATATCCACTGTGTCCATTTGTAATAACTTGGCTCACAAGTTTTAATTTCTCGACTCCAATCGTAGCTAAAACCAATTTTTTTAAGTTGTTCCTTATATCTATTTATGTTTTCTTCTGTAGTTTTAGAAGGATGTTGTCCCGTTTGAATAGCATATTGTTCTGCAGGTAATCCAAACGCATCAAATCCCATTGGGTGAAGCACGTTAAAACCTTCTAATCTTTTATACCTAGAAATAATATCACTTGCAATGTATCCTAATGGATGTCCAACGTGCAAACCTGCACCTGATGGATAAGGAAACATATCTAATACATAGTACTTTGGCCTACTTTCATCCACATTGGTTTTAAACGTTTCGTTTGCAACCCAATGCTTTTGCCATTTCTCTTCTAGTTCTCTAAAATTGTAGTCCATTTACGCTATTGCTAGTATTAATTGGCAAAATTAACAAAGTCTATATCCTTTATGTTGATTTAACGACTTATTTTAAGAAAAATAAGCACTCAAATTCTCAAAAATTGCAAGAATTAAAGACAAAACTCGTTACTTTGGACATATGAAATCAATTATAACTATACTTATGGTGTTAGTTGGCATGAATACTTTTGCACAAAAAAAGACTTGGTCACTACTTTTTCCAGACCTGGATGGTGAGCAAATTATGCCAATTATGGATCCCAATGGTGAAAATCTTTATTTAAGTGTAGTTTTCAACGATGATAATAACATTGTAAACCGACAAGATATTTGGAGTTCAAATGAGCAAAGTAATTTTAAAACTATTGTTCATGATACAACCTATAACAATGCTGACCACAATGCTATAATTGGTTTCACAAATGACAAAATTTACTTGCTGAATTTATATGATGGAAACTACCGACAAGGTGTTTCTTACACTCAAAAAACTGAGGCTGGTTGGTCTGAGCCATCACCTGTAATATTCGATGACATTTATACACAAGAAGTACCTTATGGATTTTATGTCCATCCGAATGATGAAGTGATGTTTTTAAGCTTAAAAACTAAAACAACAAGGGGCAAAGGTGATTTATACATTTCGCACAAAAAAGAAAATGGTGAATGGACGAAACCAAGAAATTTAGGAAATAAAATAAATACTAAGGGAGATGAAATTTCCCCTTTCTTATCGCTTGATATGAAGTGGTTGTATTTTGCTTCTGATGGGCAAGCTGGTGCAATTAGTATGGATATTTTCCGTGTTTCTACCGAAGATTTAACATTTAAAAATCTTGGTGAAGTAGAACCATTAGCTGAATTAAATTCTGATAAGTTTGATGCTTACTATTATGAAAAAGGTGATAAGTGTTTTTATTCAACTAATAGAAATTCAAACTACAGTAAAATCGTGGCAAGTATCCCTGAAGTTGATTTAGAACCATTGGTAGAAGAGGATACTGAAGAATATGATAAGAAAACTAATTTTACTGATGACGAATTAAAAACATCTCAAGAACAATTAGATGCCCTAGGAAATAAAGATTTAGCAGACATGGATGAGTCTGAAGCTGATGATTTATTAAAAAACCTAAACACAATTGCACCAACTCAATATATTTATTTTGATGTAAACACTTCAAATATCCGCTTCGATTCAAGAGAGGTTTTGGATGTTGTTATAACTGTACTAAATAAATATACTAGTTTAAAAGTTGATCTCTCTGGACATTCAGATGCTATTGGAGGTTACAAATACAATGAAAGATTAAGTTTGGGTAGGGCACAAAGCGCAGCAAATTTTTTAATTAAGAAAGAAATTCAAAGCAATAGAATTAAAGTTTCTGCCGCTGGATCTAGTAAGCCAATTGCAACTAACGTTGATGAAGCTGGAAGAGCACTGAATCGTAGAGCTCAGTTTGAATTCTACTATTAATAATAGTCCTTAATCAACATTTTATGGCAAAGAAAGCAAAAAATAAAGCCAAAACCACTTCAATTTCTACTGTTATAAGCTTCACATTAGTGTTGCTTATGCTAGGTTTATTGGGTGTAATTTTGCTTCACGCTCAAAAAGTTTCTGATTACGTAAAGGAAAATATTGTTCTTTCCGTTTTTGTGGATGAAAACGCAAAAGAGGTTGAAATCATTCGCATGAAAAACGAATTAGAACTCAATAAGAACGTTAAATCCACCCAATACGTAAGCAAAGAAATTGCTGCTGTAAAGTTACAGGAAGAGTTGGGAGAAGACTTTGTAGACTTCTTAGGATATAATCCTTTACAAAGCTCAATTGATGTTTATTTAAATGCATCTTATGCTAATAACGATTCTATTTTAAATTTAAAAAATAAAATTCTTCAGAATCCTATTGTTAAAGAGGTCTATTATCAAGAATCGCTTGTAGATTTAATCAACAACAACATTAAAACGATTAGTATAATAATGCTGGCATTTAGCGGCATACTCCTTTTCATTGCACTGGCTTTAATTAATAACACAATACGTTTGGCAATGTACTCCCAACGATTTTTAATTAAAAGCATGCAACTAGTTGGTGCTACACATGCATTTATTAGCAAACCATATGTTCTAAACGGAGTTCTTCATGGAATTACCGGAGCATTAGTTTCTATAGTTATGTTAATGGGTGGGCTTTATTATATGCAGAAAAAAGTGCCTGAATTAATACTACTTAACGACTTTAAAGAGTTCTTAGTTGTATTTATAAGCTTAATAATTATAAGCGTTTTCATTAGTGGCCTTAGCACTTGGTTCGCAGTTAAAAAATATTTAAAACTTAGATTTAACGACCTGTTTGGTAGATAATCGCACAAAGAAATTATGGGAAAGACAAATAAAAAAACCGTTGCAATTGAGAAAGAAATCAACTTCATATTCGACGTAAAAAACTACAAACTAATTCTTATTGGTTTAGCTGTTGTTATTTTAGGTTTTATTTTAATGGTTGGTGATGAAAACATCTATGATTTTAGAAAAATCACACTTGCACCAATAACTGTGCTTGCAGGTTTTGGAGTTATCATGTATGGAATCATTAAAAAACCTTCGGAAGAAAGCAAAAGCAACTAATCAATTTCCATGTCAATTCTTGAAGCAATAATTCTTGGAATAATTCAAGGATTAACTGAGTTTTTGCCCGTAAGCAGTTCTGGCCATATTGAACTGGGTAAACACATTCTTGGAGTTAATCTTGAAAATGATAATATCCTATTCAGTGTATTAGTTCATTTCGCAACTGTTTTAAGCACCTTAATTGTGTTTAGAAAAGATATCATAATGCTGTTTAAAGACTTGTTTGAATTCAAGTTTAATACAGGTACTAAATACATCCTTCTACTTGCTATTTCTCTTGTTCCGGTGGGAATAGTTGGAATTTTTTTTGCAGACAAAATAGAATTTCTTTTTGAAGGTCGAATATCCTTAGTTGGTGCAATGCTTATTGTTACTGCCGCATTATTAGCACTAACTCATTATAGTAAAGACAAATCGAAAGAAGTAAATTATTTTACAGCGTTTTTAATAGGAATCGCTCAAGCTATTGCAGTAGTTCCTGGTATTTCCCGTTCAGGTGCTACCATTTCAACTGCTTTATTATTAAATATTAAAAAGGAAGAAGCCGCCCGTTTTTCATTTTTGATGGTAATTGTGCCTATTTGCGGAGCTGCACTTCTTGAAATGAAAGACTTTTCAACTGCCGCAACCAGTACCTTATCATTTTCAGCATTAATTGCTGGATTTATAGCAGCATTTGCATCAGGATTATTAGCCTGTACATTAATGCTCAAAATAGTTAAAAAAGGAAAATTGATTTATTTTGCTTTGTATTGTTTACTAGCTGGAATCACAGCAATAATATTTGCATAAAAAAAATGTTTAATTTTCTAGAAGGTGAAACCATTTTAATCGACAAACCACTTAACTGGACCTCATTTGATGTCGTTAAAAAGATTAGGGGAATTGTACAAATTAAAAAAGTAGGCCACGCAGGCACTCTTGACCCCTTGGCGACTGGTTTATTAGTAGTTTGTACAGGAAAACATACTAAACGTATTTCTCTAATTCAAGATGCTCCAAAAGAATACATCGCGGAAGTTACTTTTGGTCAAACAACTCCTTCTTTTGATTTAGAAACAGAATTTGATCAAGAATTTCCAACAGAACATATCACTCTGTCTTTAGTGGCACTTAAATTAAAAGACTTTATTGGAGATATTGAACAATTCCCACCAATATACTCAGCTATTAAAGTTGACGGTAAACGTTCGTACGACAGAGCTAGAAGTGGAGAAGATTTTAAACTAAAAAGCAGAGCAGTTTCAATCACCGAAATCGAGATAATTGACTTCACTCTACCAAAAATTATTCTAAAAATAAACTGTAGTAAAGGAACCTATATTCGATCCTTAGCTCATGATATTGGCAAGGCTGTGGATTCTGGCGCTCACCTTTCAGGACTTAGAAGAACTGCTATTGGAGAACTAGTAGTGAATGATTCATACTCCATAGAATCGTTTAAAGAAACAGTGGAGAATGAGGTCACAAATAATTCTTTATAATGGAAGTAATTCACGGTATAGAAAACTTTCCAGTTCTACCTAATGCAATTGTAACCAATGGCACTTTTGATGGAGTTCATCAGGGACACCGGAAAATTTTAAAAAGGGTCGTTGATTATGCGAAAGCCAATAACGGACAAAGCGTACTAATCACCTATCATCCTCACCCTCGTTTTGTGCTATTCCCGGAAGACAATAACCTTAAATTGCTAAATGCTCTTGATGAAAAAATTGACCTTCTCCGACAAATTGGTTTAGATTATTTATTAGTCGTTCCTTTTAACAGCGAACTGTCTAGAATTCATTCTACTCAGTTTATTAAAGAATATTTAGTAGATGCTATTCGAACTAAATGCTTAATAATTGGCTACGATCACCAATTTGGTAAAAACCGTGAAGGTAGTTTCGATAATTTACAAAAAATGGCTCCTGAGTTTGGATTTAGTTTGGAAGAAATTCCCAGACATGATATAGAAAACGTTGGTGTTAGTTCAACAAAAATTAGAAACGCACTTCTAGAAGGTGAAATTGAACTTGCTGAAGAGTTTCTAGGTTATCCTTATTTCCTTTATGGAATTGTTGAAGAGGGAGATAAAATTGGACGAACTCTTGGTTTCCCAACTGCCAATATTAAAATAGAAAATTCCCGAAAACTAATTCCTTGTGATGGAGTATACGCTGTTAAAGTGACTCTAAATGGTCACTTTCACTATGGAATGCTTTACATTGGCTTAAGGCCGACCATTAACGGAGTTAAACGAAATATAGAGGTCAACATCTTCAATTTTGATGAAAACATCTATTTCTGCAGTATTAAAGTTGAATTTTTGGTCAGAACTCGAGGCGAAATGAAATTTGACAACCTTGAAGATTTGAAAAACCAAATTTCAAAAGATAAAATTGCGGTACAAAAAGTACTTAAATCTTATTGATAGATATCCATTTCTAGTTCATCGAATTCATTTATTTCGATGAATTCGATTTTCCCCCTAAACGAATATTTTATTAATGCCTTAGAAGAAAATTCTTTTGGTGCTTTAACTTGGTCTACACCAATTTCATATTCTCCGCGAATGTAATCTGGATTACTTGGTGGGTAGTTTCTTCTTCCAACAATTACTACAGTATCGCCTTTTTCATAATAACTTGAGGGCATTTGCGCATTATTTTTAAATGCTGTAGTTGAATAATGCTCGTTATCGATCCACATATCTCCAACTTCAAAAACACCTGATTTATTTACTTTGAAATAAACAGAGTAAATTACTCCAGTACCTGCTTCAGGAATTCCACCAACCCATTTTTTACTTGTTGCTTTTGAAACAGACAATGGATCCTTACACATTAAAAGAAATGTAGAAATTAATATTATTCCGATCGTTTTCATAACTGTTGTTTCTTGTTAGAAGGGTTAAATCCCTTTGGGTTTAAATTTCTCGCTTAAGAACTTTCCTGTATGCGATTTTTTATCCTTAATTAAATCTTCCGGTGTGCCTTCAAAAACTACTTTCCCACCAAAATCACCGCCTTCAACACCCATGTCTATAACCCAATCGGCGCATTTTATAACATCCATATTGTGTTCAATAACAATTATTGAGTTTCCTTGCTCAATTAGCATTCTAAAAGCATCCATTAATTTATGGATATCATGAAAATGCAAACCTGTAGTTGGCTCATCAAAAATAAACAAACTCTTAAAACTAGTTGCTCCTCTTGCTATAAAAGAAGCTAGTTTAATACGTTGCGCTTCACCACCACTTAAGGTATTTGATGATTGCCCTAGTTTTACATAGCCCAGACCTACATCAAACAAAGGCCGAATTCTATTTACAATTTTCTTCTCAGTTTTAAAGAATTCCATTGCATCTTCAACAGTCATTTCTAACACATCACTAATGTTCTTTTCATTAAAAGTAATGTCTAAAATCTCTTGTTTAAATCGTTTTCCCTCGCAGCTTTCACAAGTCAAGAAAATATCAGCCATAAACTGCATTTCTATTTTCACAACCCCTTCACCTGAACAAGTTTCACATCTTCCACCAGCAACATTAAATGAGAAATGACTTGGTTTTAATCGTGATGCAACCGCTGATGCCTGGTTAGAGAACAAGGTTCTAATTTCATCATAAGCCTTTATGTAGGTTACTGGATTTGACCTTGAAGATTTTCCAATTGGATTTTGATCAACCATTTCAACTTGCTCAACTTGAGAAATGTCGCCAGAAATCCCCTCAACTTGTCCAGTTAGGTCATTATGATATTGACCAATTGCTTTTTGAATTGCAGGGTATAACACTCGTTTTATTAACGATGTTTTTCCTGAACCACTTACGCCAGTTACGGCAGTCATTAACCCTAATGGGAAACTTACGGTCACATTTTTTAGATTGTTCTCGCAAGCACCTTTAACTGTAATCTGATTATTCCAAGTTCTTCTTTTTTCTGGAATTGCAATCATTAAATCTTCGTTCAAATACTGACCGGTTATGCTTTCTTTACACTTTAAGATGTCCTTATATTCTCCAGCAAAAATCAATTCACCGCCATTTGTTCCAGCTTTAGGACCAATGTCAATTACAAAATCTGCTGCTTGAATTATTTCTTCATCGTGTTCAACTACAATTACCGAATTCCCAGCCTTTTTTAGTGATCTAAGTACTTTAATTAATCGTTGAGTATCTCTAGAGTGAAGTCCGATACTTGGCTCATCCAAAATGTAAAGCGAACCAACCAAGCTGCTTCCTAAGGAGTTAGCCAAGTTTATTCTTTGCGATTCACCACCACTAAGTGAGTTTGATAGCCTATTTAAGGTTAAATACCCCAAACCAACATCTAGTAAAAAGTAAAGGCGGTTGTTAATTTCTAAAAGGATACGTTTAGCAATTTGAGTATCGTGATCGTTCAACTCTAATTCTAAAAAGAACTTTTGAAGGTCTTCAATTGACAGAAGTAATAGCTCACGGATGCTCTTTCCCGTAACTTTCACATAATTAGCATCTTTACGTAATCTTGTCCCTTTACAATCTGGACAAGTTGTTTTACCTCTGTAACGAGCCAACATTACTCGGTATTGAATTTTATATGCTTGTGCTTCTAGCTCTACAAAAAACTCATTTATACCTGGAAGTCCTTTAGCACCATTCCATAATAAATCTTTCTGTTCTTGATTTAATTCTGAATATGACCTGTGTATTGGAAAATCTAGCTTTTCCGACTTCTTAATAAAACGCTGAAGCCACAAGCCCATCTTCTCGCCTCTCCAACAAGCTATGCCACCTTCATAAACACTCATCGACTTGTCAGGCACAACTAAGTCTTCATCAATACCAATTACAGTTCCAAAGCCCTCGCATTTACTACATGCACCATAAGGGTTGTTAAAACTAAATAAGTTGACCGATGGTTTTTCAAACTCAATTCCATCTAATTCAAATTTGTTGCTAAATGGGTAATTCTTTCCTTCAGCTTCAACAATATTGCATATCCCCCGTCCTTCAAAAAAGGCAGTTTGAATAGAATCTGCTATCCGAGAGGTGTTTTCATCACTGTCATATTTAACACCAACCCTATCAATAACTACATTAATGTCTTTAGGAAGTTTAGCCTTCTTATCTTCTAATAAATCATTAATAAGATGTGCTTCATCCTTCCAATAAATTCGTTGATACCCTTTTTGCAATAAAAGTGCTAATTCCTGTTTTACCGTTCTTTTCTCTAAAATTTCAAGCGGACAAGTAATACTTAGTTTAGTGTTTTCTGGCAGTTCATTAACAAAATTCACTACATCAGTCACGGAGTGGCGTTTTACTTCCTTGCCAGATACAGGAGAAATTGTTTTACCAATTCGAGCAAATAACAACTTAAGATAATCGTAAATTTCTGTGGTTGTACCTACTGTAGATCTCGGGTTTGAAGTGCTTACTTTTTGCTCAATTGCAATTGCAGGAGCAATACCTTTTATGTAGTCAACTTCCGGTTTTTGCATTTTGCCCATAAACTGGCGGGCATAGGAAGAAAGACTTTCTACATACCGTCTTTGACCTTCAGCATAGAGAGTATCGAAAGCTAAGGAAGATTTCCCAGAACCGCTTAATCCAGTAATAACAACAAGCTTATTTTTTGGAATAGCTACAGATAAGTCGCGAAGGTTGTGAACTTTAGCTCCTTTAATTAAAATAAACTCTTTGGGGTTAAAGTGGTCTAATTCTTTCAATGCAAATGGTTTTGACTTTTAAATTACATAGCTAAATATAATTGAAAATGTCTTTTAGCGTACTTATGTAGCTACAAAGTTGATAATAAATTGCACAAAAGCGCTTTGATTTGCAATTGATTTTGCGTAAATTCGATTTTACTTTCCAATATTGGATACTTAAATCTTTCAAAACAAGAACATATAGGTTAAAATCTACACTAATTAATTATTTTTTCATTTAACCAAAGGAGGCTTATGTCTACTATGAAAATTAGTGATAGAGAACTTATAACTAAGTATCTAGCAGGTGATAACACTGCAATGGAACAACTTGTTGTTCAACACAAATCTAAAATTTATACAACCATTTATTTATTGGTGAAAAATGAAGCCCTAGCGGAAGATATTTTTCAGGATACTTTTATGAAGGTTATTAAAACCTTACAAAAAGGTAAATACAATGAAGAAGGCAAGTTTTTGCCATGGGTTTTAAGAATCGCTCATAATTTAGCAATCGACCATTTCAGAAAAGTAGCCAGAACTCCTTACATGGAGCATGGTAATGATGAGTACGATGTATTTGACTTTATTAAAAACAATGAGCCAAATGCTGAACAAATCATGATGCGTGACCAAAGTCATGCTAACTTAAAGAAATTGGTAGATCAATTACCAAGAGAGCAAAAAGAAGTGTTAGTAATGAGACATTATGCTGAGCTAAGCTTTAAAGAAATTGCAGACATTACTAATGTGAGTATTAATACCGCTTTAGGTAGAATGCGCTATGCTTTAAATAATCTTAGAAAAATAGCTGAAGAGAAAAAAGTAAGTCTTTAGATAGTAGATATACTAATTGAGCAAATCTTACGTTTTGGTACTATATGAATCAGAATAAAAGATTTGCTTATGAATACACAATCTACACAACTAGAGTTGATTCGGTTTTTTTATCACGAAACCAGTATTGACGAAAACCTAAAAATTAAGGAGGAGGTTGAATCAAATACACTTGTAAGTGATCAATTTGATGAATACTCGGACATTCTTAATTCATTAAACAACTTAAAATTAGAACCCTCAGAAAGGGTCGTAAAAAATCTATTTGCCGCAGCAGCAAATTGGTAATTCAAAAACTTCATCAATCCGCCTGAGGCGGATTGATGAAGTTTTTTTTATTTAACTGTTTGAAACGCAACTATTTTTTTACGTTCCAAGCGTGCCTTTGGATCTAAAAAATGAATAGTATTAGTTGCCTTTTACTTAAAGTACTATCGTTTTTACATTTTGCAATTACTACTAGGTGTTTACTCTAGCTTATATCTCCAACCAGTGGTTGGAGCTTCTCCTGTTGTTAAGGAGTAGATAATTTTAATAAAATACTATCTCTTTATTGTAGGGGAATCGTAATCCAATGGAACTTTTCTAGATAATTTGAAAGTGGAAAGAATCATCATTGTTTGAAGGTTCCCAATCTCTTCAATTTTGCTTAAGCGATCTAAAATTAGTCGCTCGTAGCTACCTATATTTTTTACTTGAACTTTTAATAAAAAATCAGCGCCACCTGTTACATGATAACATTCCACCACTTCTTCAATATCTTCAATACGTTGAATGAAATTATTAATGGCATCTACCTTGTTCCAATGAAGTGTAATTTGAATAAAGGTACTAATGCCTAAACCTAAACGTTCGGCATCTACAACGGCATGGTAACTTTTAATAATACCCGTTTTTTCTAATTTTTTAACCCTTTCTAAGGTTGGTGCGGGTGAAAGTCCAATTTCATTACTTAGTTGAATATTAGTTATTCTCCCTCGCTCTTGAAGTATGCGAAGAATTTGGAAATCAGTTTTATCTAAGTTAAGTGCCATGTGTAGGTTGTTGAATAAATCAAAAATACACAAACCAAATTATATTTCATAAAATTTAACATTATAATTTTTTTATCCCTTTAATCATACATCTGAGTTAATATTATCCCGTAGTTGGAAATTCAATTTTAGTTACGGGAATTTTTTTAGGGCGCCCTAAAAATTAAGTACCTTTGCCCTATGTATTCCTTTACAGAAGAGAATTATTTAAAGGCCATTTATAAAATTGGCAGAAAGATGGAAAAGGGTGTAAACACCAACTCTATTTCCCATGAATTAGACACCAAGGCTGCCTCTGTGACTGATATGATTAAGCGTTTGGATGAAAAAGGACTGGTGTCTTATAAAAAATATCAAGGCGTAACCTTAACCAATACAGGCAAAAAAGTAGCCATTGAAGTGCTTCGTAAACACAGGCTTTGGGAATTATTTTTAGTAGAAAAATTAGGTTTTGGCTGGGATGAAGTACATGATATAGCGGAAGAACTTGAACATATCAATTCAACAAAACTCATCAATAAATTAGATCAGTTTCTTGGGTTCCCTAAGTACGACCCACATGGAGATCCTATTCCTGATAAAAATGGAACTATCACTTCGCGACATGAAAACCTTGTAAATGAGTTAAAAATTAATGAAAAAGGGATAATTGTTGGCGTAAAAGATAGCAGCACTTCATTTTTGCAGTATTTAGATGAGTGTGGACTTGTTTTAGGAAAAACGGTTGAACTTATAGCACTAATTGATTACGATGAATCGATGAATTTAAGGCTAGAAGGCAATAAAATTCGTACTATCTCCAACAAAGTGGCTCAAAATCTATACATAAAAAAAGTAAATGAGATTAGTTAATACAGTAATTTGTACTTTTTTCTTCTTAAGTATTTTAGCACAAAAGCCAAAAGTTGTTACATCCACAACAATGATAACCGATTTTTGTAAAGAATTGGGCGGCGATAAGATTGACTTAATAGGAATTGTTCCGGTTGGTAGCGACCCTCATTTGTACGATCCCGTGCCTCAAGATGCTGAAAATATTAGCAAGGCAGACTTAATTGTAAAAAACGGACTTAAACTTGAAGGTTGGATTGGGAAATTAATAAAAAATGCAGCTCAAAATGCACTTATTATTGAAGCTTCTGACGGAGTAAAAGCTATTGAAAGCGACCAGTTTAATGGCAGTCCTGACCCACATGCCTGGATGGATGTTCAAAATGCAATAATTTACTCAGAAAACATTACGGCAGCATTCATTAAAGTAGATCCAACTAATGAAGAATTCTATAAAAATCGCTTAAAAAATTATAGTGAAAAACTTATTGACCTTCATGCCGAAACTTACGCCGCTATTCAAAGTATTCCATTAAAACAACGTGTTCTAATTACAACTCACGATGCATTTGAGTATTTTTCGAAAGCCTACAATATTCGTGTAGAATCAGCACTAGGTATTTCCACTGAAGCTGAAGTTCAAATTGGGGATATAAAAGATTTAACAGAATTGATTTTAGAAGGTGATATTCCTGCAATATTTGTAGAGACCACTATAAATCCGAAGCTTTTTTTACAAATGGCCAAAGACTTAAAAATTAAAATTGGAGGGTCATTATATTCAGATTCTCTTGGAGATGAAGAAAGTGGAGCGGATACTTATCTTAAAATGATTCGCTACAATACTAAGTTAATTGTTAATGCCCTTTCTGGTAATTCAGTTCCTAAAAAAAATGAAGATAAAAATGAAATTGGACTTTCATTTATTTTAACAATTACAATTTTACTGGGTGCAGCATTTGCTATTGTTGCTCTTAATGTTCGTACTAAAAAAACACAAGACACGCACCTTGATGGGGCTGCAATAAAAATTGAAGGTTTAACGGTATCATACGATAGAAAAACCGTTTTAGACAATGTGTATCTAGAAGTTGAAGCAGGTAAAATGTACGGAATTATTGGTCCAAATGGTGCTGGAAAAACTTCGCTTTACAAAACCATTCTGAATTTAATTACCCCCGATAGCGGCACAATAAGTGTTAAAAACAACAATCACCTTACCACAAGTCAGCAAATAGCATACATTCCCCAAAAAGAAGATATTGATTGGGAGTTTCCAGCAACGGTGGAGGAGATAGTTTCCATGGGTCGCTACCCTTTTAAAAAGACTTTTGAAGGTGTTTCAAAATTAGATAAACAAAAAACGCTTGATGCGATGCGCCTTTTGGATATTGAAGATTTGAGAAATAGGCAAATTGGAGAATTAAGTGGTGGTCAACAGCAACGTATATTTATTGCCCGTGCACTTGCTCAAGATGCAGAAATCTATTTAATGGATGAACCATTTGTTGGGGTAGACATTAAAACTGAGCAAAAGATAATCGACATTTTAAAGAAAATTTGTGCTGATGGGAAAACGGTTTTAGTTATTCACCATGATTTAAGTAAGGTGGAAGAGTATTTCACTCATGTAATATTGTTAAATAGATTCTTAGTCGCACATGGAAAAACCACAGAGGTATTTACACCAGAAAACATCAAAAAAACTTATACAAGTCAACAAGTAATTCAAATGGAGATGGACCAAATAATGTACACAAGCTAATGGAGTTTTTTGAAATTTTTCAATACGACTGGGCTATACGAGCATTAATTGCTAGTTCATTAGTTGGAGTAATGTGCGGAATATTAGGGTGCTTTATTGTCCTAAGAAACATGTCCTTAATTGGCGATGCCCTCTCCCACTCAATTTTACCGGGTGTGGTGGTTGGTTTTATGATTGCTGGACATAGTATTTTAGCTTTTTTCACCGGCTCTATAATTGCTGGCTTAATAACGGCGCTTTTAATTACACTTATTCAAAGAAAAGTTAAAGGAAAGGAAGACGCTGCAATTGGCATTGTATTTACCGTGATGTTTGCCCTTGGGGTAATAGGAATTAGTTGGTTAGGAAGAAAAGAAGGGGTTCATCTTGATTTAAAAGATTTCCTTTTTGGAAATGTTTTGGGTGTTTCAAACGCTGATTTAATCTTAACCTCAATAATTACAGGATATATAATACTTTGCCTAATTGTGTTCTATAGATATTTCTTTGCAACAACTTTTCAGCAAACTATAGCTCAAACATTAGGCATTTCAACCAGTACAATGCATTACTTTTTAATGCTTTTATTATCCTTTGCTGTTGTGGCTTCCTTGCAGTCTGTGGGAGTAATTTTAGTGGTTGCCATGTTAATTATTCCAGCTTCTACAGCTTACTTAATAACCTCAAGTTTAAAGAAGATGCTTTTATGGTCGTCATTAATAGGTTTAACCTCCACAATAGGTGGATTGAGTATTGCAATTTTACTCGAAACTACTCCAGGTCCGGCTATGACCGTTACTGCAGGTTTCATTTATTTAATATTTGTTCTTTTTAGTCCAAAGAAAGGCTTGCTTGTAAAAGCCATAAGAGACCGTGAGAAGCAGCGTAAATATTCGATGGAAGATGTGCTAAAACAATGCTTTAAGGCTGAGAAACCGGTCCCTAAGTCGTTTCTGGAAGAAAGAACAGGCCTCAGCTCGGCCAAAGTGGCTAAATCAATAAAAAACCTACTAGCTGAAGATCTTTTGACTTTAGCAGGATCTGACTATAAGCTAACTCAATTAGGATCTGATAAGGCTGAAAAGCTTTTGAGGGCACATAGGCTTTGGGAGACCTATATGGTTAAACAAAAGGGAAATGCACCCGAACATACGCATGCACAAGCAGAAAAAATTGAACATCATTTATCAGATAAACTAATAGAAGATGTAGATTCAAGTGTTGGAAGTCCTACGAAGGATCCTCACGGTTCTCCAATACCTCCAAAAAGAAACAAGTAACAATGTCTGATCAGCCCAATTTAAATATCAAAAACAAGAAAGCTTATTTCAATTATGAGATAAGCAATACGTTTGAGGCGGGTATACAATTACTTGGTTCAGAAATAAAGTCTATTCGCTTAGGAAAGGTTGTTATAGGGGAAGCTTTTTGCCAGATTAAGCAAAACGAAATGTTTTTGGTTAACATGTACATTTCTGAATACGAATATGGCAGTACTTTTTTTAACCATGAAACAACAAGAGTTAGAAAACTGCTTTTACATAAAAGGGAGATAAAAAAGCTTGCGGCTCAAATCGCTAAAGAAGGAGTATCTGTAGTTCCTATAAAAATGTACATTACCAAAAAAGGCATTGCAAAAATAATGTTAGGTGTAGGTAAAGGTAAAAAGGATCACGACAAGCGTGATAGCATTAAACAGAAGGATGTTAAAAGAGAAACCGATCGAGCTCTTAAGAAGTATAAATAAAAGTATAAAGCATAAAAAAGGCGATTCAATGAATCGCCTTTTTTATTAAATGATATTTAACTGTCT
>JBLIDK010000010.1:0-53132 GCA_047632595.1 Sphingobacteriales bacterium | reverse complement strand
GAATTACGTTCGTTGGTGGTATAATTTAGTAGAAAGTTCAACTTTTGATTCAAAACCCCTTCTAACTTGACCTATTTTATTGCTCCTTTTTTTGAAACTGAACAAAATAGAAAGGCTTTATATAATACTGGTTTACACATTAAAAACTTCTTCCAAAGCTTAAGCCTAAACCTGGATAGAGTTTAGGATGAATAACTGGCGTAAATGCAATACGGTAAATCCAATCGCTGCCTTGATGTACTTGTTTCCGGTAGCCAATATTTCCAACGAACAAGAATTTTTCTTTATTCGACCCTTCACTTAAAAAGGAGTAGATTTCTGTAGCGTAAACCCCAGTAAAGCCCATTTCAATATAGTGAGTACGGTACCCGAAAAACTGCGTGATACCAAATAAACCGGCGTAACCATCTTCTTCACCAATATAAGATCCAGGCATGTGCGAAACTCCAAAACGAATACCCATTTTGAAATAATCTACTTGGTAGGTTAAGGCATCAAAATTAAGAGAAGCTCCCAAACCAGGGCCTCCAACTTCTACAAAAAGGGCATTTTTAGCACGCATACCTCTTGCAAAAGGGTTTTGTGCAAAAACTTCCGCGAAAGCGATGAAGCATACTACAACAACGAGGAAAATTTTATTCATATATAATGTAATAACAACGAAATTAACAATTCATTACTATATACCTTGTTTTTGAGTGAAAAATGATGAAGAAGCCCTCTCAAAAACTAAGTAAGTTTTTATCTTGCAACAGTCAAAACACAATTTACCTATAATTTTTATGTCAAAAGTTAAAAGATTCTTCAAAAAAAACTCTCATAACAACTTATTTAAAGAACTTGCAGGCTTTGGGAGAGCATTAAATAGATTATATGAAAACAGAAACTATGATTTATATAGCAACGGAGAATTTACTGTTTTAAATAAAATAGCTCGTTTGAATCCCAAAGTAGTTATTGATGGAGGTGCAAATATTGGAGGCTACTCTCTTTTAATTAACAAATTAATGCCAACAACTAAAGTTTACGCTTTTGAACCGGTTAAAAGCACTTTTGCAAAACTAAAAGAGAATGTGTCTCCATACCCAACTATTATTCCAATAGAAAAAGGCTTTTATAAAGAAACATGTACTAAAGAAATAAACATTTTCTCATCCGACACCCATTCTTCTATTTACGACTACCAGGGTCATTCTAATGAATCAAATCCTAAACAAACTATTGAGTTAGTTAGCGGCGACGACTTTATGAAGAAAACAAACATACCAGAAATTGATTTTTTAAAAATTGACGTTGAAGGAGCTGAGTATGATGCACTTCTTGGCTTTGAGAAACATATAGATCAAGGAAAGATTAAAGCCATTCAATTTGAATATGGCTATATAAATATCACAACAAAACAGCTCTTAATTGACTTTCATGCTTTTTTTGAAAGCAAAGGCTATGTTTTAGGGAAAATATTTCCTAAAACGGTTGAGTTTAGAAAATATAAGCTTAAGCACGAGGATTTTATTGGCCCTAATTTTATAGCAGTGAAGAGTACAGAAATTGCATTGATTGAGTTGTTAAAAAGGAAGTAAAAACTAAACATTGGTGCTTTGTATTTTAAACAGTTTTGGCTTATTCATTAAATTCATTTTAAAAAAAAATCCATTTGCTGTGAAAAACACCCAATTTGTTATTTAGTCTTTTATTTCTTGTAGTGTTTACATCCTTGGAAAAAATTCAGGTAAAAGTTGATACGAAAAGAACTTTGGCTGTTTCACTTAAAGAACAGCCAGTGATACATGTTTTATACTGGACCGCTTGGACCAACGATGAAGGAATAATTCAGTTTAGAAAAGACCTTTATGAAAGAGGTTTTGCTGTTAACAAAGCTTTAATCGCTGAAAAGTAATGGGCAATTTGCCTACTTGTCAAGTACTTTTAATTACAAATAATATTAAAAAAAAGTCTTTCAGCACTTCTCAAACTAATAAGCTAAAACTAATCGCAATCGAAGAATTCAATTCTACTAAACAATTCTTCAACTTATACCTTATCTTTGTAGCAATTACGAGTACAATGAGTAAAAAAGGAAGAGTTTTAGTAGCCATGAGTGGTGGAGTGGATAGTTCGGTAACAGCAGCAATGTTGCACGACCAGGGCTATGAGGTGATTGGAATAACCATGAAAACATGGGATTATGGTTCTTCTGCTATGACTTCAAAAGAAACGGGCTGTTGTAGTTTAGATTCGATAAACGATGCGCGTCAAATGGCTGTAGATTACGGCTTTCCACATTATATTTTAGATATTAGAGAGGAATTCGGGAATTTCGTAATTGACGATTTTGTAAACGAATACCTTGCTGGAAGAACTCCAAACCCTTGCGTACTCTGCAACACACACATTAAGTGGGCAGCGCTTTTAAAACGTGCTAACATGTTAGATTGTGAGTTTATCGCAACCGGACATTATGCTAAAGTTAGGGAGCATGAAAACGGTCGTTTTGTGGTTTCTAAAGGAAAAGATGCCAATAAAGACCAGAGTTATGTGCTTTGGGGCGTTGCACAAGAGAATTTAAAACGTACTTTTTTGCCTATGGGCGATTTTCACAAGTCGGAAATAAAGCAAATGGCATTAGACCTAGGTTATGAAGCCTTAGCCAAAAAAAGCGAGAGCTACGAGATCTGTTTCGTACCTGAAAATAATTACCGTGATTTCCTTAAGCAAAATGTTCCAGGCTTAGAGCAAAAAGTTGAAGGAGGTGAGTTTGTTTTATCAAATGGAGAAGTTGTAGGGAAACATCACGGCTACCCTTTTTATACAATAGGACAACGTAAAGGATTGGAATTAGCATTTGGAGAGCCTATGTATGTTTTAGATATCCAACCTGATAGCAACAAAGTAGTTTTAGGTAAGGAAGACGAACTTAGCAAAACTCAAATGCGAGTTCAAGGCATTAATTTGGTGAAATACGCAACAATTCCTCAAGAAATGGAGGCTGTTACGAAGATTCGATACAAAGATGCTGGTACTATGAGTACGATTCGCCAAAAAGACAATAACCTACATGTAACCTTCCACCACAGTGTTAAAGCCATTGCACCAGGACAAAGTGCTGTCTTTTATGAAGGTGAGGACCTTATTGGTGGTGGAGTAATCTTAAAAGATTAACAATTTCAATTGTTTTATTCGATTAAGACGTTAACTTTAAGGAAAATAAAATTCTTATGAAGACCATACTATTTTCAATTAGCGTATTTCTATTCTCACTTTTAGTATTTCAGTCTTGCGATAACACAGCTGATGCCATTTCAGATGCACAGAAGCTCTCTAAGCTTAAAGAAGCAATATTTACATACGACTCAACCCAAATCACTTTCACTTTCCCTGAAGGCGCTTTAAATGGCGAGCCGTTTGATAGTTTAATTAGAAAAGATAGTGCTACATATGCAAATCCTGCAAACTATGAAGTAACTATTGAAAGTTATTTAAATGCAGATAACAACTCAGAAACAAGCGACGATGCGAAATTTGATGGGATGAGAATGAAAATTGTTTTAGACACTATTGCCTCTAACCCATTAGAATTACTTGCAGATGGATTTGATTTACCAAAAGGTGCCTCTAAACAAATTAAAGCAGATGGAACGATGAATTTAAGAACTCATAAATTACCATGCTTGTATATTTTTCAGCAAACCGTTGATGGTTTTGATATTGATGCAACGATTAGTCCTTTTGTTCTTTATGAAATCGGCACAATTACAGGAGAAATTCCTATTGCTGAATCAACTGTTGCAATACCAACAAGAGCAGATGCAGCTACAAAGAATTTTTTACAAGGATTGTTAGATTCACAAGTTTTTGAATAAATATGGATCAAAAAATTCAAGAAGAACTTAACAAATTGGCTCTTGTTAATGAAGAGTTTTCTACTATAGAAAATGATATTTCTGAATTCAATTATCGACACACAGTTGAATTAGGTTCTACTATTCAAAAATTACTAGCCACTATTACCAAAAAATACCAAAACGGCACAACAAAGTATTTAGAAGCAAGTCAAAAAGAGGCTAAATACCAACAACATTGTAAAGAGGTTAATGAAATAGGTTTAGAGTTGGTTGCTGGAAGAAGTATAAATGACCTTGTAGATTTAGATTATATTGAACTCAACAAAGCAATTGCCAAACGCGAAGAACTTGTTTCAAAACTTTCAGCGTTGAAACAAAGTGAAAATTATTTAATTATTAAATCTATTCATAACTGGGATAGCTATTTCGCTCAAACAAAAGCTCGAATACTACAAGAAATTGAAAAAATTAAATGATAATTATTTTTCAATCAACATTTCTTTTATAAAACTTTTCATCTCTTCTGTTCCCGAAATATTTAAAGCCACGTCATCGTCAGAATGAAGGCTAATATTGAAATTAAAAAATGGGCAACAATTGTTTTCTGCAAGAACATAGTCCATCAATTTTATTACAAATTCTTCATTATAAGTAAAGTAAAAAGTATAGCCTAATTCGTTTTCTTCGGTGCGATTAATGGTTGAAAAAATATCTTTTTGTAAAGCTTCTTTTCGATCCTGCAATTCCTTCCCTTCCAGCTTACAAACTAACTCGTTAGCAATAGTCTTTTTAACTTTTGAATTGTTTTTAAAGGTTTGAGCTGAACATAATATTGAAAAACAAAGAAGAAGCGAAAGAGTAACTAAATATTTCATTATATAATATTTGTTTGAGATGGAATACAAATATATCTTTAGTCTTATTAAAAATGAACAAGATGACAGATACCGAAGAAATTACAAAATCCCTAGTTGAATTTAGAGATCAGCGTCAATGGAGTAAATTTCATAACCCAAAAGATTTAGCATTAGCGCTTAGTATTGAGGCTGCTGAATTATTAGAGGCTTTTCTTTGGAAAGACTACAAGGAAGTAAAGGTTGAAAAAATCAAAGAAGAACTAGCAGATGTTTTCGCCTATGCTTTTTTACTTGCAGAAAATTATGATTTAGATGTAAAACAAATTGTTTTGAGTAAGATTAAGTTGAATGGGCTGAAGTATCCAGTTGAAAGCAATCAAGGAATCGTTAGAAAAAGTATTTAGACTAATTAAATAGCGAAAGAAACCACAGGTTCCTTTCGCTATTCTTACTATTTTCATTTTGTTAAAACAGTATATAAATTGCTTTTAGAGTTGTTCTTTTAAAATTCTACTCTATAATAAATGAAGCTCTTAAAATCGCATTATCCTTATATAGTTCTATAAAATACATTCCCGATTTCAAATTAGCTGGCAAGTTTAGTCTATTTGTACTAATCTCAGTATTTAAAACTGTTTGACCGGTATAGTTAGTAATCTTCACCTTCCTTAATTCGTTTGCTGACAAATTTTCATCAAGTATGACGGTTTGAGAATAACTAGTTAAAAAGAAAAATAAGGTTAAAACAGAAAATCTTTATAATTTGAATACAAATTCAAGCATTATATGTAAAATATTTACCGTCAACTTTTTCAAGTTAAGCAATTGCTATTATTTAACCTTTTCTTCTGGATGTTTTTCCAAGTAATCAAATACAATTTTTGGTAGCTCCTGTCCTTCTTCAACAAATATTAAACTTGCCGAATTAACACAATAACGTAAACCAGTTGGCTTAGGACCATCCTCAAAAACATGTCCTAGATGACTACCACTACTGCCATCCATAACCTCAACCCGTTTCATACCGAAACTTGTATCTACATCCTCTTTAACCGCTTTTTCAGAAACTGGTTTAGTAAAACTTGGCCAACCTGATCCCGACTCAAATTTATCATCACTACTAAATAGTGGTTGACCTGTTGCAGCAGAAAAATAAGTTCCTTTCTTCTTATTGTCCCAGTATTCGCCAGTAAAAGCTCTTTCAGTACCCTTGTTTCTCAAAATTTCGTACTGTTCAGGACTTAATTTATCTTTCCAGTTGTCAACGCTCATGGTTATTTCAAATTTTTGGTTTTCAGATCCTATTGGTTTACTTTTTTGTGCTTGTCCACATGATGTGAATGAAGCCAAAATAATTCCTACAATTAATTTATACATAGATTTATACTTTCTATGATTACTAACGAAAATCATGCACCTTTGGTTTGCTGTTGAGCCCAAGGGTGTAATAATTTTATCTAAAATAAGAACACATTTCATTAATTTGAAGAATCTATTAACATTACTTTTTTCACTTTTGTTAAGTACCACTGTACTAGGACAAAAAGTTACGCATTTCTTTGGAGTCACGAGTAGCGCAGATATTGGTTGGTGGATTTACAACAATGGACTTGAAAATGGGCAAGCTAAAGGTTATGACAGATCTCATGTTCACCTGGGAACAAATCATGGGATAATTTTTAAAAGTTCTTTAAAAAAAATACAAATTCACGTTAAAGGTGGTGTACATATTTTATATGATGATGTGATTTATGCATTTGACCACAGTGAATACAATTCAAACGTTTTCAGAATTAGAGAAAAAGATAAGCTGCTTTATATAGGTTATCTAAATCTGGGTGTTGGATATCCTTTTTTCAATAAAAAGAATTACAAACTCTCTCTACAAGGTGAAATTGGTTCTTTTAAAATAAATACCATTCATCCAGCTAAAGAAAATTTTGGGAGAAAACTCAATTATACAATCTCCACTCCTATTGAATTTTTTAAAAACTCATACGTATTGCAATTGGAACCAATGATTTACAACTACAACATTCAAACAATAAACACTGGAAATACTGGTGCACATCACTCAATTTATGGTGTTGGAGTGAATTTTGGATTGTTTTTAATTCTAGGAAAGTGAAAAAACCACTGTTCATATTCCTTTTATTTTTGTTTGTAATGAGCAGTTGCGCTAGTATTTCTCATACTAATCGTAATTTACTAGAAGATGAAGAAATGCAATTTGGTGAAACAAAACGAGGCACACATTCTTCTGAATTCCTTGGATACAGAGAAGGATCTTCTGGTGCTGGTGGTTCAAAAAAAGGAGGTGGATGCGGTTGCAATTAATTATAACAATGTTGTTTATCTCTTTTGCAATTTTTGGACAAAACCCTCAAAATGTTGAAGCAGATTTTCTTTACAATTACTATGAGCAAGATGGTAATCACAGTGCGGTTACAGGTGGTATTGGCACCGAGGAGTTAAACGACAACAGTGCTAAATTGTTATTATTTGTTCCTAAAGACAGTAGCAGAGCAATGAATTACACCTTTGGTTATAATCAATATACTTCAGCATCAACGGATAAAATAGACGCTGTAGTTTCCTCTGCATCTAAGAAAGATGGTCGCGCCTATATAGCTGTTGGTAGTATTAGAAACAATTTTGAAAAAAATCAAAGTATATCTTATGGACTCAGTGCCAGTGTTGAATCAGATTACTTCAGTAGAGGTGCAACTTTCGGTATTTCAAAAAGCTTTAATAAAGATCTAACTACACTTGATTTTAACAGTTCAATTTATTTTGACAAGTGGGTGGTTATACTACCAAGCGAATTACGTTTGAGTACTGTGAATCAAAATTTAACTACTGATAAACGAAATACCTTTAATTTATCCGCTTCAATTTCTCAATTGGCAACACCAAGGTTAAATTTTCAAATTAAAGCTGAAATGGAATTGCAAAAAGGTCTTTTGAGTACCCCTTTTCATCGAGTATATTTTGAAAATAGGTTTTTACCCATGGTGGAACACCTCCCAAATAGCAGAATTAGACTTCCAATTGGGCTTTTTGTCAACTATTATGTATTGCAAAAAGTTATTGCTAAATCATATTATAGATACTATACAGACACCTATGGCGTCATATCACAAACATTTAATGGAGAGTTAGCAATTAAAATTACGAAATCAATTACCGCTTCACCTTCGTACAGATTTTACACACAATTGGGTAGTTCATATTTCGCAGAATATAAAAAACATCAATTTAGCGATGAGTTTTACACCAGCGATTATGACTTAAGTACTTTTCAAAGTGTTCGAATTGGTGGAAGTCTTAAATTGAAACCTTTCTTAAATTTAAGAAAGGCCAATAAGCGTACATTCTATCTTGAAAAGATAGAATTAGGGTTTTACAATTACGTTAGATCTGATGGGTTAACAGCCAATTATGGCTCAATAGGATTAAGTTTTAATTATTAGTAAGTAGCTAATTTAGTATCAATTACATTAGCCCATTCATCAATTCCGCCTTCTAAATTATATAGATTTTCGTAAGCGAAATTTTCTTGAAGATGCTTAACAGCCATTTCACTTCGCACGCCATGATGACATACAAATACTACTGGTCTATCTTTTGGAATTAACTCAGTACAAGTAGGAATTAGATTTAAAGGAATCAAAGCTCCGCCAATATTGCAGATTTCGTATTCCATTTTTTCGCGAACATCAATAATCAAAAAATCATTATTATTATCCAATTGTCTTTTGAGTTCAAAAGGGGTAATAGTTCTAGTTTTTTGTAACATAGTATAATCTTTAACAGCTTATACACGTCTATACGGTTACTATTGTATAAAGTTTCATAATAATGTAAAAAAATGAAGTTTTTTTATCTACTAGTTGGCAATAGGTATAATAAGCTACTATAACTATATTGCAAAATATTAAATAATTCAAATATTATGGGCGATTTAGACGTAAAACAGGCATCAGGAGGTAAAAAACTGAAACACTATACTCAGAATTTGTTAACTGATGTTCGCGCATTAGATAAAATGCTGAAAGATGGCATTTTCGATATTGAAACAACTCGTATTGGTGCAGAACAAGAAATGTGCTTAATTCACAACAATTGGAAACCAGCAAATGTTAATCTTGCAGTATTAGAAACTGCAAGAGATAGTGACTTTACTTCTGAACTAGCTCAATTTAATATTGAGATAAATTTCGACCCCTTAGTGTTTGAGAAAGATTGTTTGAGTCGCTTAGAAGCTGTCGTGCAGGAAAAGATTGGCAAAATGCGCCAAGCGGCAATGTCACATAACTCAGAATTAATCTATACTGGTATCCTGCCAACTATTCGAAAATACGACCTAAATGATGAGAGCTTAACTCCCTTAGCCCGTTACAAAGCTCTAATGAACGCTTTACGGGATTTAAGAGGTGAAGATTATGAGTTGAAAATAAATGGAGTTGATGAGTTAAATATAAAGCATGAAACAGCCTTACTTGAAGCTTGTAACACTGGTTTTCAAATTCACATGCAAATTAAGCCAGACGAATTTTCAGAAAAATATAATATAGCTCAAGCAATTGCGGGTCCAACTTTAAGTTGTGCCGTAAACTCACCATTATTATTTGGTAAGCGTTTATGGCATGAAACTCGAATTGCATTATTTCAACAATCAGTTGACACACGTACAACTAGTCAACACTTACGTGAACATAGTCCACGGGTGAATTTTGGCAATAAATGGGTGGAAGAATCTATACTTGAACTTTACAAAGAAGACATTGTACGTTTTAGAATTATTTTGGGTAGTGACTTTTCTGAAAATTCCTTAGAATTATATGAACAAGGGATTACACCGTCTCTAAAAGCACTTACAGTACACAATTCAACCGTTTATAGATGGAACCGACCTTGTTATGGAATTAAAGATAACATTCCTCATATACGTATCGAGAATCGTGTATTACCCGCCGGACCAACTGTTGTAGATGAAGTAGCTAATAGTGCCCTTTGGTTTGGATTGATGAATGGATTTACTGATGCTTTTGGTGAAGCTAAAAAGGTGTTAAATTTTGATGATGTTAAGAACAACTTTTTTATTGCAGCTCAAACTGGAATTCATAGTAAGTTCAAATGGCTTAATGGTAAAACATACCAAGCTGAAGATTTAATTCTAAAGTCATTAGTTCCAGTAGCTCGTGAAGGCCTTAAAAAAGCAAATATAGCTTCGAAAGATATTGATAAATACCTTGGAATCATTGAAGACCGTACTAAATCTGGTTTAACTGGTAGTGCATGGATGTTAAATTCATTTGAATCGCTATCCAAAACAGCTACGTTAGACGAAACCGTTGCGAGTATAACTGCAGTTAGTGTTCAAAACCAAAAAGAAGGACTTCCCGTTCATAAGTGGAAACCTATTGAAGAATCTGAGATTCCATATTGGGAACCTTCATCAATTCTTGTTGAAGAATTTATGACTAGGGATATTTTCACAGTAAGAAAAGACGATATTATTGAACTAGCTATTGACATGATGGATTGGGAGAAAATCCGATACATCGCTGTTGAAGATAACAATGGTAAATTAGTAGGTTTAGTAACTTCTAGAATACTTTTGAGACACTTACGACACAATCATTCGCAGGAAACTATTAAAGAGACTCTAGTTAAAGACATCATGATTACTAAACCAATTTCTATTAGTCCTTATGCTGATATTATAGATGCAATTAACATAATGAATACTAACACAATTGGCTGTTTACCTGTTGTTAAAAAGGATAAATTAGTTGGTATTGTAACAGAACAAGATTCTTTAAAACTAAGTGGCAGATTGTTTCAACGACTTTCAAAAAAATAATTATAAACTTTAAAGATATAAGGTCTTGATAACAAATTATAGTCGAATAATTTTCGCAAATTTGACTATAGCTCAAGCATAATTTAAAAGCAATAACAAATAAGTTGGAAAGAATAATTGGAACAGTAACGGGTAAAAACAAAGGCCCATTAATTATAATTTGTTGTGCTTTACACGGAAATGAAAATGCTGGGCTTAAAGCTTTAGAATCAATATTCAATAAGCTTTATTCTATCAATCCTAATTTAATTTCAGGAAAGTTAATTGGAATTATTGGTAACATGGAAGCTCTAAAAACGGGTGAACGGTATATCGACAAAGATTTGAATCGCATGTGGCGAGACCACGATGTTCAAACTATTTTAAACTGCCCAGTTCCTTTAGAGTTAGTTGAAGAAGTTCAACTCAAGGAAATTCATAATTTAATTAAGCTCGAACAGGTAAAATACCCTTCAAGTAAGAACATTTTTATGGATTTGCATACTACTTCGGCAAATCATGGTGTTTTTGGAATAATTCCAGATGTAATGGTTGGTGATAAAATTGCAAACCAATTATCGGTTCCTATTATTGTTGGCCTTGCTGAAAATTTAAAAGGTACTGCTCTGAGTTATTGGACCAAACAAGGAATGAAAGGCTTTGCTTTTGAGGTAGGTGACCATTATGCTAAAGAATCTGTTATTACCATGGAGGCCGGTATTTGCATGACTTTGCTTTCAACTGGTTTCATCTCTGAAGATGATTTCCCAACACTTGTACAATACGATCAAACCTTAAATAAAATTAAAAGAGATATTCCTCAGTATGTGAAATTGGTTTATCACCACTTTATAAAACCTATTGATAAATTTGTAATGCTTCCTAACTTTCAAAATTTTCAAATGGTTAAGAAAGGTGAATTACTTGCAAACGATAAAAACGGACCAATTTTCGCAGCTGAAGATAGTTTTATTTTAATGCCTTTATACCAAGATCAAGGTCAAGACGGTTTCTTTTTAGTAAAGCCTTTTAAAGATGAACGTATCGACACTAAACAAACAACAAGGTATCAGGGTACATCTATTAATTAAAGCTTCGCTCCTATTTCATTCGCCTTATCAACATCACCTAATCGGTCATATATTTCTCTTAACGATCGCAAAGTATTGTAGTTTTCAGGTTCTACTTTTAAAGCTTGTTCAAAGTAAGGTAATGCCTTATTAAACTCTGCAAGGTAGTTCGACTTCGCTGCTTCATATTTCTTAGTATCGTTAATTGGAATATTATTTGCTTCATTAACTTTCTCTGCAGCTGAGTTGTAAAACAAAGCACCTAGATTAAAATTAGCATCAAAGTACATAGGATCTAGCTCAATTGCTTTCTTATATGCCATTTCTGCTTTATTAATCTTTTTTAAATCTTCACTTACTGTTCCAAGCGCAAACCAAATCAACTTATTAGTTGGTTCTAATTCTGACGCTTTCTCAAGTTTAGTAGACAATAAATTTGTTTTCCCAGTAAGGATATATAGGTTAATTTCATCTCTCAATAATGCAGTGTTAGTCGGAAACACTTCTCGACCTTTTGAAACTATATTAATTGCTGATACCGTATCCTTGTTTTCAAGGTGAATAATCTCCATTTGTCGATAAACATCCATATTACCGGTTCCAAGTTCGATTAGTTTAGTTAAATAGCCTAAAGCCGATTGTGAATCTCCCTTTTTGTATGATGCAAGTGAAAGATTAAAAATTGTTGAAGTATCTTTTTCATTCTGCTCTAATACATAGCCAAAATAAGTGATTGCTTTATCGTAATTCTCCTTCTGAAACTCGGCAATTCCCATAATTGCCATGTTTTTCAACACAAAATTTATGCCTTGTTCTAAATCACCCGTGAATTTATCTTTATCATCTAATGAATCACACTTTCTATATGCCAAATAAGATTCTTCTAAGGGGTTTTCTGAAAGTGCTGCTACCACAGGATTTTCATTTTGAAATAACCTAGAGTAAATCTGGCCTCGGTAAAACCATGTCTTTGCAGATAATACTGATTTCTCATTTACTGAAGCTTTGTCAATAGCTGTTTTAGCATTATCTAATTCATTATAATCTAAGTAGCTAATAGCTGCAGTTACTTGTCCCATTTGGGCAAAGGCACTAATATTAACAACAAGTGCTACTGTAATAGATAAAAATAATTTCATAGTAGTTTTGTGTGTTGAATGTGATTAGTTCAAATCCTCAAGTTGTTCTTTAACATCTTGATATTTGTCATTTTCACCCAATTTGAAATACAATTGTTTTAATAAGTTTAAGGTATCCACGTCCCCTGATTTAATTTCATCCGCTGTTTCAAAGTAGGTAACAGCTTGTTGAAACTTCTCGTTTAACTTTACTTTTAACTTTGCATACTCATCATTATTACGAGTATTATTCATAGCAGCATTAATCTCAGCCGCTTGGTTATAGTAAAATGCCCCTAATGTGAAGTTAGCGTCTATATTATCAGGGTTAACTTCAAGTGACTTTAAGAAATCTTGTTCTGCTTTGTCATTTTGACCACCTTGTTGATTTAAAATTCCTCTTGAAAAGTACAAAACACTATTGTATTCGTCTAGCTCAATTGCTTCATTTAAAGTTGACATCAACTCTTCCATTCTTCCTGTTTTAATATACAGGTCCATTTCCATGTTAATTAATGTAGCATTATCTTCAAACAATTCTCTACCAACCGATAAAACTTCAATTGCTGTAGCAGTATCTTTATCTGCAAGATTTACCTTTGCCATATTGAAATAGATACTTGGGTCGTTGTAATGCATATCAATTAATTCTTGCAAGAACTCTTTAGTTTGTGTTTTATCTCCTTTTGCAGATGCTGCATAGAAACTATTCAAGGTTAATGAGCCTTTACTTATGTTATTACGCTCTAAACCTCTATTTATATCAAAAGGAAATAATTCATAAATACTTTTGTAATTAGAAATTGCATCATCATATTGCTCCTTTTGATAGGCGATTAATCCAGTTCTGAACGTCAAAACTCCAGCAGAAACCAATTCATCTCTAGCTTCTTTTTCGTACATTTTCTTGTTGTCCAATTCTAAATACTGAATCCAAGATTGGGCAGCTTTTTTGGCAGCATCAGAATCAATAGCTTTACCCTCTTTTGAGCGAGCTATTCCCATGTAAGTTTTCGCTCTATAATAATGCATTTTCCAATAACTAGAGGTTGTTTCGTGCTCTGCAGCCTTATCAATTGCAGCTTTTGCTTCAGCCCATTCTTCATATTTTACGTGATTGGCTGCTGTTTGAACTTCGTTCTTTTGTGCAAATGATACAGAACCAAATACTATTAAAAATATTACTACTAAGTATTTTTTCATTATAAATCTTTAAAAAGTGAAATACTTGAGCTCCAAATGTCGTGAAGCTCTGGTGTTTTACAAAACCTAATTTAAAATAAACTTAATCTAACTCAATTTCCTTAATCTTATAATTAAGATCCTTAAGCGGCTTCTTAAGTTTATACTTACTTCCTACCACAACAATTACCATTTTGTCTGGTCTAATGTTTTTATTAGTCAAAGAGTTTATTTCTTCTTTGGTAATAGTTCTTAGAATTTCTTGTTGCTTTTGAATAAATGATTTATCTAAATCATATTCTGCAATTTCAGCTAAGAAACCAGCTTTTTGGAATGGAGTCTCATACTGTAATGCATCTCTATTCAATCTAGCTTGACGAGTAAACTCTAACTCTTCATCTTTGATACCATCTTTAAGGTAATCGTTTAATATGGTAATGATTTCTTTTATTGAACTATCAGTTGCAGATGCCTTAACACTTGCTGAAACCATGAATGGTCCAACTTGCTTTCCACCACCAAAGAATGAACGAATTCCATATGTCCAACCTTTTTCTTCTCTTAATTGAAGGTTTAAACGACTACTAAATGCACCTCCTAATGGGAAGTTTGCAATAGAAGATTTGAAATATTCATCTGTAGCATCATAGCTTAAGGATAAATGTCCTGCCATTATAATTGATTGTGGTGAACGTGGCTTATGAACTAAGTATATGGTCGTCTCTTCAATTTCTGGATAAGAAGAAATTGTTGGGATTTTAATATCCTTAGCTGCCCAATTCTCTAAGAATCCTATTTTAGTAAATAAATCCTTCGCATCTAGATTACCTACAACAGTTAAGGTTGCTAATGATGGAGAAAGTGCAGTATTATAATACTTCTCTACATCAGAAAGAGATAAATCTTCAACTCCTGCTTCAGTAACATAAGCTCCTCGAATGTTATCACCGTAAACTATGCTATTAAATGCAGCATTTCCTAATTCTTGTGCGCTTGTTTTTCTGTTCTTTACAGATTCTCTATAACTTTTTGAAACCCTCTTGAAATCATCTTCTCTAAATCCTGGATTCATTAGTTTTTCCTCCAAAAGTGTTAAAGTTGCTTCTAGGTTTTCTGATAAAGATTGAACAATAACTGTGAAGTTTTCATTTCTACCACCTATGCTAATTGAACTTCCTAAAGCTTCTAGCTTTGCGCTAATCTCTTCAGTAGTAAAGTTCTTGGTTCCTTCATTCATCATTGCACCAGTTAACCCAGCGATACCAATTTTATCCTTATCACCAGCAAGTAGTTCACCACCTTCAAATTGAATGTATAATATAACCTTAGGCGTTTCAGTAGTTTTGGTTCCAATAACTTTCATTCCGTTTGCAAACGACTTCGTGTAAAAGTCTGGAATTTGAGGTGCCTTTGCAGGACCAGGAGTTGGACGAACTGTACGGTCAAATTTATCCGTAGCCTTATTATAAGTTAAATCTCCTGCTTCAGATCCAGCAGTGGTTGTACCCATAGCTGCATAAGGATTGTAACTTGTAATGCTATCATCTCCTTGTGAAAGACGAGGTAAAACATTTACATAAGCCGCGTTCTTTTTGTAGATATATCTTTCGAACACTCGTTTAACATCTTCGGTACTCACTTCTTGATATCTGCCGTAGTCATCTGCAAAATTAAATGACGGTCTTCCAAACATAATGTATTGAGTTAGCATAGAAGATTTTCCTGCTACTGAGGTCAATCTATCAATCATACCCGAAGTAATCTGAGTTTTTGCTCTTTCTACCGCTTCTTCAGTTATTCCAGATGTTGCAAATTCATCTAGCATAGTGTTTAACTTCTTCTCAACATTATTGAACATTTCATTCATTGTAATTGAAAAATCAGGATAAGACAAGACAAACATTTGTAACTCACCTGCTAATTCTGAAGTTGGGTGTGATGAGTTTGCCTCTACAGCATCTTCTGTTTTCACGAAGTTCTTATACATAATTGAGTTGTTTCCACCACCAAGTAAGTCTGCTAAAATATCCATTGCAGCTTCATCTCTGTGAAATTGAGGTACTGTTGGATAAACCACAAAAGTTAAAGGGAAATAAACGTTATCCTCGTATTTTGCATATTGGCTACTTGCTAATAATGCTTTTTCTGGACGTTGCTTTCTTACTTCTGGGCCTTTTGGAATTGAACCAAAATACTTCTCAGTTAATTTTACAACATCAGCAGTATTTACATCTCCCGAAACAACCACATAAGCGTTGTTTGGTCCATACCAACGTAAAAAGAATTCTTTCAAATCATCTACTCCAACTCTATCAAGATCATCAACATAACCAATTACTGGCCAGCTATATGGATGTCCTAATGGATATAATGTTTGCCCAGCAACTTCGACAATAGCCATTGCATATGGTTGATTTTCAATATTTTGCGATTTTTCATTTTTTACAGTAGCTCGTTGAACTTCAAATTTCTTTTGGTCAACAGCATCTAATAAAAATCCCATTCTATCAGACTCTAACCACAAAGCAGTTTCAAGTTGATTGCTAGGCATGGTTTCAAAATAGTTAGTTTTGTCCCTGTTTGTAGTACCATTCATTGTACCACCCGACTCACTTACAATTTTAAAATGCTCTTTAGCTTTAACATTGTCAGAACCTTGAAACATCATATGTTCAAAAAAATGAGCAAAACCTGTTTTTCCTGGAACTTCACGTGCTGAACCTACGTGATAAGTAACCTCAACATGAACAATGGGATCAGAATGATCTTCATGAACAATTAGAGTTAATCCATTTGGAAGCTCATACTTCTCATATTGAATGTTTAACGAATTATCTGCGTTTGTTACTTTTTCAATTAATGTAGATTCTTGTGCATTTGCTGAAACTGCAAATACTCCTGCTAAAAGCACTATAAAAAGTTGCTTTAAAGTGTTGCTATTATACTTCATACTGTATTTAAATATTCTTAGAAATTACGAATTTACTATTTTTCCGATTCTTCATCATCACCTGACGCTTTATCAGCATCAATGTTACTTTCTGAGCTATCATCTGTATTGTCTTCAGCTGAGCTTTCAGGAGAAACTTCAGTTGTTCCTTCTTCACCCATTTCTGGAGTTTCAATTACATTTCCTTCTTCATCCAATAATGGCTCTTCCGGCGCATCGATGGCATCGATTTTTGCTACTGATGCTATTTCGTCTTTTTCATCAAGCTTAATAAGTCGAACTCCTTGCGTTGCTCTTCCCATTACTCTTAACTTATCAACACCCATTCTTATGGTAATACCCGACTTGTTAATAATCATTAACTCATTCTCATCGGTTACCCCTTTAATGGCAATCAAATTACCGGTTTTATCGGTTACACTGATAGTTTTAACTCCTTTACCACCTCTATTTGTGATTCGGTAGTCTTCTATAGCAGAACGTTTTCCATATCCTTTTTCAGAAACAACCAATACAGTCATTTCAGGATCATCAGTACAAACCATTCCAATTACTTCGTTCTTCTTACCATCTAAACTTATCGCTTTCACTCCCGATGCTGTTCTACCCATTGGTCTAACTTTCTCTTCTGGGAAACGAATTGCCTTTCCTTCTTTCGAAGCAATTAAAATCTCACAATTACCATTAGTTAATCTAGCTTCTAATAATTGATCATCATCTTTAATTGTAATGGCATTTATACCATTTACTCTTGGTCTAGAGTATGCTTCTAAGGTGGTTTTCTTAATGATACCTTTCTTAGTACACATGATTACGTAGTGATTCTTAAGATAATCTTCGTCTTTCAGATTGTCTACATTCATAAATGCCTTGATCTTATCGTCTGGCTCTATGCTAATCATGTTTTGAACTGCTCTTCCTTTTGAAGTTCTACTTCCTTCTGGAATTTCGTACACCTTCAACCAGTAACACTTTCCTTGTTCCGTAAAGAACAACATGTAATTATGGTTTGTGGCTACAAATATGTGCTCAATAAAGTCTTCTTGTCGTGATGAACTACCTTTAGATCCACGTCCACCTCTTCCTTGAATTCTAAATTCTTCTAAAGGAGTACGTTTCATGTAACCCATATGCGAAATTGTAATAACTACAGGATCATTAGGGATAAGGTCTTCCATGCTAATTTCATCAGCACTGTGAACAATTTCTGTTCTACGCTCATCACCATACTTATCACGCATCTCAACTAGCTCATCACCAACAATTTGCATTCTTAGGTCTTCACTATCTAAAATCGCCTTGCATTCAATAATAAATGCCATGATTTCTTCGTATTCTTTTTTGATTTTATCGCGCTCAAGACCTGTAAGTCTTTGTAAACGCATTTCAAGAATTGCTTTGGCTTGAAGTTCACTTAGTTTAAAGTCATTGATTAAGCCTTCTTTTGCTAAGTCTGGGCTAGCGCTTCCGCGGATGAGTTTAATTACAGCATCAAGGTTATCTAAAGCAATTAAATACCCTTCTAAAATATGTATTTTCTTCTCAGCTTCTTCTAATTCGTACTGTGTTCTTCGAACTACAATCACGTGCCTGTGATCAACAAAATGCACAATCATGTCTTTCAATGTCAACATCATTGGGCGCCCTTTTACTAGGGCAATGTTGTTTACTGAGAATGACGTTTGAAGTTGAGTTAATTTGAATAGTTTGTTTAAAACAACGTTTGGATTCGCATCGCGTTTAAGGTCATAAACTACACGTACCCCATTTCTATCAGACTCATCTCTAATATCCGATATACCTTCTAGTTTCTTATCATTAACTAAGTCGGCAGTTTTAGAAATCATTAATGCCTTGTTTACTTGATAAGGCACTTCTGTTACTATAATTTGAGTACGACCTTCATTGTCTTCAATTTCAGCCTTTGCGCGCATCATTACACGGCCTCTTCCAGTTTCAAATGCATCACGAACTCCTTCGTAACCATAAATAATACCACCTGTAGGGAAATCAGGGGCTTTTATATGTTGCATTAATTCTGCAATCGTAATATCTTTGTTAGCGATGTAGGCAATAATTCCATCAATAACCTCAGTAAGGTTATGCGGCGCCATGTTTGTTGCCATACCTACTGCTATACCTGAAGCTCCATTTACCAGAAGGTTAGGGATTTTTGCGGGAAGTACTGTTGGCTCTTCTAATGAATCATCAAAGTTAAGTGAGAAATCAACTGTATTTTTGTTGATATCGCCAATCATCTCTTCGGCAATCTTCTTCATTCTGGCCTCAGTATAACGCATCGCAGCAGGACTATCGTTATCCATCGAACCAAAGTTTCCTTGTCCATCTACTAATGGGTATCGTAATGACCAATGTTGAGCCATACGTACCATTGTATCATAAACAGATGAATCACCATGCGGGTGATACTTACCTAAAACTTCCCCAACAATTCTTGCTGATTTTTTATACGACTTGTTGCTGTACAAACCTAAATCAAGCATTCCGTAAAGTACTCTTCTGTGAACGGGTTTTAATCCATCACGTACGTCAGGAAGTGCTCTTGAAACAATAACCGACATCGAATAATCGATGTAAGCTGACTTCATTTCATCTTCAATATTTATAGGGATAATTCTATCTCTGCCTTCTGCCATTTTACTGTATAATTTAATAATCTATAGACTCGCTAAAAATAGGTATAATATCTATGATTAGAAGGCTTTTTCACTCAAATAATTAACTTTTTTACGCAAAAAAAGAGGTAATCTCTCACCCCTTTCTTAATTAATCAAACTATTAGATAATATTTAGCTTCCACACATTTCACAATCCGAACCATTTTCGATGGAACAGGCTATTGCATCAGCTGCTTCTTGCTCTTCTTCAATGCGTTGACGTTCTTCTTCCAAATGCTTCTTTTCTTTCTCAGCTTTGAATGGATTTTCATCTCCAATTCCTATATCAATACCATCATCGGTAGTGGTTACAGCAGGAGTTGGTCTTTCTGCCATATTCTGCTCACTTACCACTGGTGGTGGGGTTGTATTTCCTAAGATTTCAGGCTTGCTTTGGTAAACATTTCTGTTTGCATCTTCAACACCCGTTGGCTCTAACTCTAACTTTTCTTGAACTGGAGCTCCGTGTTGCTCAGGCTGAGGTACTGCTTGTATAGGAGCAACTCTTTCTTGAACTGGCGCTACATTCTCTTGAACCGGTGCTCTAAACTCATTAGAAACCGTTGGGCTACTAACTGCCTTCGGACTTGCATTATCCATTGCTGGATCTTGAGTTAAAAACTGTGGCGTTGGATGCTTCACAACTACGTCTGCTTCTGCAATTACCTCAGGTTTTGGAACTGCTGTAGTTGCTATTGGCTTTGGAGTTGCAACTGGAGGTGTCATTCCTGCACCAATGTTTGCTGTTGCTACAGATGATGCTCTACCTGTTACATCTTCTTTTAAAGCTTGCTTATCTACAGTAAACTGAATTGCTTGCGCTGCAGCTTTACTACGTAAGTAATACGTTCCTGTCTTTAAGCCTTTCTCCCATCCATAAAAATGCATTGAAGACAACTTCTTAAAGTTAGGGTTTGCTATAAAAATGTTTAAACTCTGACTTTGGCAAATAAATGCACCTCTATCAGCCGACATGTCGATAAGCGATTTTTGCTTCACTTCCCATGCTGTTTTGTAAACTTCTTTTAAGTTTTGAGGAATTTCATTAATGTCTTGAACAGATCCGTTCATCGCAATTAACTTGTTCTTCAAGTTTTCATTCCAAATTCCTAAATCAATTAGGTCTTTTAGTAAATGCTTGTTGATAACTACAAACTCACCTGATAGAACCCTACGAGTATAAATGTTTGAAGTAAATGGTTCGAAACATTCGTTGTTTCCTAAGATTTGTGAAGTTGATGCTGTTGGCATTAGAGCCATCAATAAACTGTTTCTAACTCCATGCTCTTTAACTTCAGCACGTAAGCTTTCCCAATCCCATCTATCTGTTGGAGTTACTCCCCAAAGATCAAACTGCATTTTACCTTGGCTCATTGGAGAACCTTCGTAAGTTGAATAAGCACCGTCTTTCTTCGCTAGGTCTTTAGATGCAGTAACTGCAGCAAAGTACATAGTTTCGAAGATGTTTTTGTTTAAAACACGTGCTTCATCACAATCAAATGGCAGTTTTAATAGTTGGAAAACATCAGCCAATCCCTGAACACCAATTCCAATTGGACGGTGACGTAGGTTGGAGTTTTCAGCTTCTTTAATTGGGTAGTAGTTAACATCAATAATCTTGTTTAAGTTCTTAGTTACGATATACGTGATATCATATAACTTATCAAAATCATACTTTCCATCAACAACAAACTTGTTTAAAGCAATTGAAGCTAGGTTACATACTGCAACTTCATCTTTTGAAGTATACTCAATAATTTCAGCACATAAGTTCGAAGACTTAATCGTACCTAAGTTTTGTTGGTTCGATTTTCTGTTCGCAGCATCTTTGTATAAGATGTAAGGCGTACCAGTTTCAATTTGAGACTCTAGAATATCAAACCACAGTTTTTGTGCTTTAATTACTTTTCTAGCTTTGCCATTTGCTTCATATTTAGTGTAAAGTGCTTCAAATTCTTCTCCGTAGCATTCGCTTAAACCTGGAGCTTCATTCGGGCAGAAAAGAGACCAATCTCCATTTTCTTTTACACGCTTCATGAATAAATCTGAAACCCACATAGCGTAGAATAAATCTCTCGCACGCATTTCTTCTTTACCGTGGTTCTTTTTAAGTTCTAAGAACGATTCAATATCTGAATGCCAAGGCTCTAAATAAATAGCGAAAGCACCTTTACGCTTACCACCACCTTGATCTACATAACGTGCAGTATCGTTAAACACTTTTAGCATTGGAACAATACCGTTTGAAGTACCGTTAGTGCCTTTAATGTAACTTCCTGTTCCACGTACATTATGAATGCTTAAACCAATACCACCAGCCGACTGCGAAATTACAGCACATTGTTTCAAGGTATCGAAAATACCGTCGATGCTATCGTCTTGAGTTGTTAATAAGAAACAAGATGATAATTGAGGTTTTGGTGTGCCTGCGTTAAATAAGGTTGGTGTAGCATGTGTAAACCAACGCTCAGACATTAATTCATATGTTTGAATTGCTGCTTCGATATCGTTTTTATGAATACCAACAGCCACTCTTAAAAACATGTGTTGTGGACGCTCAACAACCTTTTTGTTCATTCTTAAAAGGTAAGCGCGCTCTAATGTTTTAAAACCGAAGAAATCAAAGTGATAATCTCTTTCATAGATAACGGCAGAATCTAAGATGTCTTTGTTATCCATTATGATTTTATACACATCATCAGCAATCATTGGTGCTGGTGTATTCGTTTCAGGATCAATGTAGTTGTGCAAATCCTTCATTGTAGCAGAAAACAATTTCTTTGTTCCCTTGTGAAGGTTTGAAACTGCAATTCTAGCAGCAAGAATCGCATAATCTGGATGTCTTGTTGTTAACGATGCAGCAGTTTCTGCAGCTAGGTTATCTAGTTCACTTGTTGTAACACCGTCGTATAATCCTTGAATTACTTTTTGTGCCACTTCTGCGCCATCAACATGCTCTGGGTTTAATCCGTAGCACAATTTGTTGATACGTGCGGTAATTTTATCAAATTTTAGCTCTTCTTTCTTTCCGGTTCGCTTAATTACGTACATAATTTTTAAGTTTTTGTGGGTTTAATCTAAAAGTCCTCGTCTGTTGCAAATTGGTTGTCAGTAGCATCATTCGACATTACTCCCGCTTTTTGATATTCACTTACTCTTCCTTCGAAGAAGTTCGTCTTTCCTTCTAGTGAAATCATTTCCATCCATGAGAATGGGTTCTCTGTGTTATACATTTTTTGCTGACCAAGAGACATTAATAGTCTGTCTGCAACAAATTCGATGTACTGAGTCATTAACTCTGCATTCATTCCAATTAAGGATACAGGTATTGCTTCTACCACAAATTTCTTTTCAATATCCACTGCGTCACAGATAATCTTCTGAACTTTCGCTGGATCTAATTTGTAATCTAACATGTTATATAATAAACATGCAAAATCACAATGTAAGCCTTCGTCTCTACTAATTAATTGGTTTGAGAATGCTAATCCTGGCATCAAACCTCTTTTCTTTAACCAGAAAATACTGCAGAAACTTCCTGAGAAGAAAATACCTTCTACAGCTGCAAATGCAATTAATCTTTCTGCAAAACATTCCGATTCATCAATCCAACGTAATGCCCATTCTGCTTTCTCTTTTACTGCAGGAATGGTTTCCATTGCATTAAACAATCTTGTTTTCTCAGCATTGTCATTAATATAAGTATCAATTAACAAACTGTATGTTTCTGCGTGAATGTTTTCAATAGCTACTTGAAAGCCATAAAAACACCTAGCTTCAGGAACAGTAACATCCGTCATGAAATTAACGACCAAATTTTCATTTACGATACCATCACTAGCAGCAAAGAATGCTAATACGTGCTTAATAAAATGCTTTTCGTCTTCCGAAAGGGTTTCCCAATGAGCTAAATCTTGTTGTAAGTCTATTTCTTCAGCAGTCCAAAATGAGGCTTCTGCTTGCTTGTACATATTCCAGATTTCTGAGTACTTAATTGGAAAAAGCACAAACCTTCCGGGGTTTTCTTGTAGTATTGGTTCTAGGTGGTCGTTGTTCATGATTACTTTCGTTTTTCTTTATTAAATATATATTCCTATCGGATTTTAACCCTGCCTTTGGAAAAAGCTTAACAAAATTTAGAATTTCTATCTTGTATCGTAGTTAAAAACAGAGACTTTCGAACCTCACTTTGATTAATGCTTTACAGATTAAAAAGCTTAGTGGGTAAGCCTGCTAGTACAATAATACTACACCAACAAGTGTATACGAAAAGTCACTTATCAACAATCCGTTGATAGTGATTGTAACTTTTTGTTAATCAATTGGTTTAACTGTGGAATATGACAAGTGTTTTTTATTAACATTTAGATGTGGAAATCCAATGTGATTTTTACTAGAAAATCATGATGATTTCCCGTATGAATCACCTCCGTTTTGTAGCCATTTTTCCTTCCAGCCTTCTCCAACGTATCTAAATCAACAAATAACCAAGAAAAGGGTTTACCAATAACGCCCTTATATTCCAAATTATAGGTTGTTATTCCATGATATTCCGAATTCAAGTCCACTAACATCGAACCATCGTCTTGTAAATAGATATATTGAATATCACTGCTATCTAATAATATCTGACCCTCTGGCTCTAAAATGGTTTTAACGTGCTTAAAGAAATTATCCAGGCCTTTTAAGTCGCCCACAATACCAATACCATTCATTAGCATTAATATAGTATCGTATTTTTGGTTCTTCAGCTCAAAAAAATCGGCTTGTTCAACATTGGTAATGCCTCTTTTTTGCAAAACCTCCACACACCCAGGACTCACGTCAATTGATTTTAGATCTACTTTATCTTTTAATAAAATGGAATGTGCGCCTGCTCCTGCGCCAACATCCAAGGTTTTACCTTTTACATGTTTTAAGGCAACTTGCTCCATTTCTGGCATTTCTTTTAATGAACGAAAAAGATACTCACTCGGAATAACATCGTCATCAGCTAAATCGCTTTTTACAATTATGTCTTGAGATACAGTGGTTTCAAGGTATTCTAAGACTGCTTGACCCAGTGGGTCGTTTAAATGATTTATCAACATTGATTGAAATGTACCTAAAATGGTTATACCTTGCAAAGCTACATTAGTCAATTAAAATAAAGAGATGAGTTACGAATTAACAGGTAAATTAATAGAGAAGTTTGATACAGTTGCTGTAAATGATACATTTAAGAAAAGAGAATTTGTTGTTGAAACTAGCGAAGATTTTAACGGTAGAATTTTTACCAATGAAATTAAGTTTCAAGTAACACAAGATAAATGCTCGATTCTAGATCCAGTAGAAAAAGGTTCTGAGGTAAAAGTTATGTTCAACATACGTGGACGTAGATATGAAAAAGGTGGAGACACTATGTTTTTCACTAACCTAGAAGCTTGGAGATTAGAAGCCGTTGCTTCGCAAGCAGATGGATATTCACAAGCACCTCCTCCAGATGCGAGTGACTTAGCTTTCCAATCATCTTCAAACGATGACGATGATTCAGCTTTGCCATTTTAATTTAAAGAAAATTTAACTGAGGTTCTCCTTTTATTTGCTTTTGCAGATGGATGGAGAACTTTTTTGTTTAAAGCATTTGGAAACAATTCACATTATTGGTCAAGGTATTGCAGGAACTATTCTTAGTTACTCTCTCGAACTTAAGGGCATTCCCTATCATGTTTATGATTTAGGAACCAATAAGGGAGCCTCTCATGTTGCTGCAGGTGTTTTTAACCCAATAGTACCCAAACGTCTAATTCCTTCGTGGAGGGCGGCAGAGTTTCTCGACTTCAACGCTCAATTTTATCCAAAATTTGAAGCCTTTTTAAAAAGCAAATTCTATCACCCTACTCCTTTTCACAAACTCTTAACTCCAGATGAACTCGACTTTTGGAATAAAAAAGCCGCTGAAGAGGATAGCTTTTTATCCCCTGCAGGGGAATCTTCTGCAACAATTAAAGGCTTAAGTGGCAACTTTTTTTTAGGGAAAATCAACCAAAGTGGACTGGTTGATGTTCAAACTATGTTAAAAGCTTGGAAGGATTATTTGCTATCCCAAAATAAGCTAAGCTTAGGCTCCTATAAAGTTGGAACCAATGCAATGGAAATTGATTGTACGGGAACTAGTCTTAGTGAACCTTATCAAAAAGCATTAAAACCTACAAAGGGAGAAGCTTTGCTTGTTTCTATTCCAGAACTAAAATTAGATTCCATTATTAAAAAACAAGCATTTATCGTTCCTCTTAAAGATCAACAATTTTGGGTTGGAAGTACTTTTAATTGGAAGGATATTAGTCTAGAGCCAACACCAGATGGACGAAAGGAATTAGAAACAAAATTGCGTAAAATGATTACGGTTGATTACGAAGTTTTAGAGCACTTTTCTGGCGTTCGACCTACCTCTTATGACAGAAGGGCTATCCTAAAAGCTCCAAAAATGCATGAACTAGGGGTCTTTAACGGACTAGGAACAAGGGGTGTTTTGCAGAGCCCTACCCTATCTACTTGGTTAATTATGAAACTATTAGATGATAATTTTACCTTAGATAAGGAGATAGATTACTGTAGAATAAAAAATAACTAGGTTTATTCGACTTTGTAGTTCAACTCCTTTAACTTTGCACCGCAAATAATGACCCTTATTTGCATATGATTAACGATCCAAAAAAGTTTGTAGCTGAAGGCTTAACATTCGACGATGTACTCATCGTTCCCTCTTATTCTGAAGTACTTCCACGCGACGTAAGTACACGAACAAAAATCACAAGAAACATTTCAATTAACATTCCATTAGTCTCTGCGGCCATGGATACTGTTACGGAACATAAGTTGGCTATTGCAATTGCACAAGCCGGCGGTATGGGTTTCTTACACAAAAACATGAGCATTGCCGCTCAGGCCGATCAAGTACGTAAAGTAAAGCGTTCGGAAAGTGGTATGATTCAAGATCCTGTTACTTTAAAAGCTGGCGCTAAACTAAGCGACGCTCTTCAAGTGATGAAGGAATTCAAAATTGGTGGAATTCCAATTGTTGATGATAACAGAAAGCTTATTGGAATTCTAACAAACAGAGATTTACGTTTCGAGCGTGATGAAAGTCGTTTGATTGACGAGGTAATGACTAGCAAAAACCTAGTTACAGCTCCTGTTGGCACTAATTTAGATCAAGCGAAAGCAATACTTCAACAACATAAAATTGAAAAACTTCCAGTTGTAGATGATAGCAATAAGCTTGTTGGTTTAATTACTTACCGAGATATTGAAAAAGTTAAAGATTTCCCAAATGCGAATAAAGACGAGCATGGACGTTTACGTGTTGCTGCTGCTGTTGGAGTAACTGCAGATACAATTGAGCGAGTTCAAGCTTTAGTTGATGTTGGTGTAGATGCAATTACTATTGACACTGCACACGGTCACTCTAAGGGAGTGATTGACATGCTGAAATTGGTAAAATCTAAGTTTCCTAAGCTGGAAGTGATTGCTGGCAACGTTGCCACTTTTGAAGCTACCAAAGCACTTATTGAAGCTGGTGCCGATGGAGTAAAAGTAGGTATTGGTCCGGGATCAATTTGCACTACACGAGTTATTGCTGGCGTGGGTGTTCCACAGCTTTTCGCGATATATGAGTGTGCTCGTGCAGCAAAGGGTACTGGAGTTCCAATTATTGCTGATGGTGGCATTAAACAAACGGGAGACATTCCTAAGGCGATTGTAGCTGGAGCTGATGCGATTATGGCTGGCGGATTATTTGCTGGAGTTGATGAAGCTCCTGGTGAGACTATCATTTTTGAAGGCCGTAAGTTTAAGTCATACCGTGGTATGGGTTCTGTTGAAGCCATGCAACAAGGTTCTAAAGACCGCTATTTCCAAGATGTAGAAGATGATATTAAGAAGTTGGTTCCTGAAGGTATTGTGGGTCGTGTTCCGTTCAAGGGTTCTTTAAATGAAGTAATGTACCAATATGTTGGTGGCTTAAAAGCCGGTATGGGCTACTGTGGCGCACGAACTATTGAAGAACTTAAAACTGCACGTTTTGTGAAGATAACTACGGCAGGTGTACGTGAAAGTCATCCTCATGATGTTGTTATTAGTAAGGAAGCGCCGAACTATTCTCCTTCTTAAGCCGAGTCTTTTTAATTCGTAATTTATCCAAAAACACTTCATGCATCCAAAAAACCCTTTTGCAAAAGATTACGATTTTGAATCCTTAGTAAAAAAGCATACGCCATTAGAAGAGCATGTTTTTGTAAATGATTACGGAACAAAAACGATTAAATTCAGTAATAATTTAGCAGTAAGAGCATTAAATACTGCTCTTTTGATGGACCAGTATGACATTAACTATTGGGAGATTCCAGAATTTAGCCTTTGCCCTCCTATTCCAGGTCGCTTAGATTATTTGCTTTATGTAAACGATTTAGTCGGAAAAAAAGAGGTTAAATTATTAGACATTGGAACTGGTTCAAGTTTAATCTACCCTATTCTTGCTACTTGTCATTATGGCTGGAAATGTACAGCAAGTGAGATTGACAAAAATTCAATTAGTAATGCCGAAACAATAATTGACAAAAACCCAATTTTAGCTGGTACAACTGTTCGTCATCAACGTTTTAAGGAAAATATACTAACTGGAGTTATTGACTCCAATGACCGATATGATGTAATTGTATCTAACCCTCCTTTTTTTAGAAGTGCCTTAGAAGCTGAACAACAAAACAAGAGAAAAGTGCATAATTTAAAGCTGAAAGAGAAAGAAACTCGCAATTTTGGTGGCCATACTACCGAACTTTGGTATAAAGGTGGCGAAGAGGCTTTTATTAAAAAAATGCTTCTAGAAAGCATTCACTTTAAAGAACAAGTACAGTGGTTTACTTCTTTAGTTTCTAGAAAAGATAGTATTAAAACTCTTGAAAAGGCAGCTTATAATATCTCGCCTAAAGAGTTTAAAGTGGTAGAAATGGGTCAAGGAATGAAAAAAAGCAGGTTTGTTGCTTGGACATTCTAATTGCTACTATTAATTATAAATGTATCCCTATCACAATAAAATTAAACAGTGGATTAACATCAAGGAGCTTGTGAAATTCGAATATGTAGATAGCTACAAAAACATTAGTCCGTGTTTAGTATTACATTTTTCAACTGAACCTTTAATTAGGCCAATTAAGGAACAAAGGTTTGATGAATATGAAGAATATTCTAAAAGGTTTTACTACAAAAACGAAAGATTAACTTTTTGAGCTTATTCTTTCTCTTGGTAATCTAAAATTAAACTTAAAATTTGTTTGATTAAATGTGCCTCGTAACCCCGTTGGTATGCAAACTGACTTAACTTCATCCATTTAACCCTATTGTCATCATCACGAAGGCTATGGTATTTGGTAAAAAGAACTCTCTCAATCACCTTATGATACTCATCTGGAGAAATACCATCTAAAGCCTCTTGAATAAAAGAAGTAGGAATACCTTTTTGTAGCATTTTGGTTTTAATCTTATGCTTTCCCCACTTATTAAACTTAAAATGATCGTGTGTGTATGCATGAGCGTATCGTTGCTCGTCAATTAAGCCTTCTTCTGCTAAAGATTCGACAATTTCAATGATTTCTGCATAGGCAATTTTGTATTTTTGTAAACGAAGTTCAATGTCGTGCTTGCAACATTCCCTTTTTGCACATAATTCTGCCATCTTTGTACGAAGCTTATTCATAAGTCAAGAATGTTCAATATGTTGTTAAATTCTAATGGTCCTTCTATTCACGAGATTTCAAAAGTAATTGATGCCTTCACGGATCTTTTGCCCTTGGCAGAAATTGAATCGTTATTAATCGACTCAAGACAACCTTGCAAAGCTTCGTATTTATTCTTTGCGCTAAAAACATCCACAGGAGATGGGCACAATTACATAAAATCTGCTTACAACAAAGGTATTCTATTTTTTGTTGTGAATCAGTCATACTCGGTAACAACCCAAGAAACTCCCAATGCTTTCTTTTTAAAAGTACCCGACACCTTAAAAGCACTACAAACATTAGCATCCTACAAAAGAGAAAAACTTAAAAATGCCACTGTTGTGGGAATTACTGGCAGCAATGGCAAAACCGTAGTAAAAGATTGGCTTTTTCAGTTATTGAATGCTGAATATAAAAGTCCTTTGAGCTATAATTCACAAATTGGTGTGCCTTTATCCATCTATCCAATTCCAACCGGAGTACAAGGACCTATATTTATTGAAGCAGGCATATCCCAAAAAAATGAAATGGCAAAGCTACAGGAAATTATAAAACCTGAAGTTGGCATTTTATGTTCATTAGGAAGTGCTCATTCTAAAAACTTCTCCTCTTTGCAAGAAAAGCTTCAAGAAAAACTGATCCTTTTCAAAGGCTCAAAGTTGGTAATTGGCGAATCTAAATGGATAAAAAAGAGCGACTTCCCAAATGCTGAAGTTATTACTTTGAGTATTGATGGGGAGGCAGCAGATGTACAGTTAACCACGACAAAAAAGCTGGAAGTTGGTACGGAAATTTACTATCGGCTTAGTAAGCATTTGCTAGAGTATCGAAAAGAGCAATTTCCATTGAGTGAAAATGAACTAGAAGAACAATTTTCTATGGTCATTCCTTTTCAAGATCAGGCGAGCATACATAATAGTTCAACTTGTCTTACTTATGCTCTTTGCAACCAAGTAGATCTACAAGAATTCAAAAAAGCATTCCAGTTTTTAGAACAAGTAGATATGCGAATGCAGCTTATCGCGATGGACAAGGGCTTTATAATTAACGACACTTACAGTAATGACCTTGACTCTTTAAAAGCGGCACTTGAATTTCAATCTGCGCAAGCAGGAAAATTGCCAAAAGCATTAATTATTAGTGACCTGCTCGACAACAAGCTAAGCAACAAGAAATTATACTCCACCATTGCAAATTGGATAAAAGATTACGGCATTTCGCAAGTAATTACGGTTGGAAATGAGATTAAAGTGCTTGAAAGCCTAGGAATTCCTGTAAAATTCCATGCAGAAAGTACAGCTAAACTGCCAAAAGAGCTTATAGCGGAAAGCATAAAAGCCCACGCCACTTTAATAAAAGGTGCACGAGTTTTCGGGCTAGAGCAATTAGTGAAACAATGGCATAAATCGAGCCACTCAACCAATTTGGAAATTGATTTAGATGCCTTAAAACATAATTTGAGCTACTTCAGAACCTTAATAACTCCAAAGCGGAAATTAATGGTGATGCTCAAAGCTTTTGCATATGGAGCAGGAATGGAAACTCTAAGTAATCTATTGGAATTCAACAATGTAGATTATGCCGGAGTTGCCTATACTAACGAAGGAGTTCAACTACGTAAAAATGGTTTTACTCGCCCAATAATGGTAATGAATCCAGAAATGGACACTATTAACGAGCTTATTGATTATGAGTTGGAGCCGGCAATTTACTCTCTCGATTTTATACAAGAATTTACTGAAATTATTAGCAAAAAAGACATCAAAACCTACCCCATTCATTTGAAACTAGAGACTGGTATGCATCGTTTGGGAGTGAGTCAAGCAGAGTTAGAAGAAGTGCTGGATGCTATCACCCAAAAACCGAGTTTAAAAGTACAAAGTATCTACTCGCACCTGAGTGTGGCGGATCATAGAGAAGAAGACGATTACACGCGCAAACAAATTCAGTTATTTAATAATCTGTACGACATTTCTGTAAAGAAATTGAGCTACAAACCAATAAAACATTTAGCCAATACTGCTGGTATGACGAACTTCCCCAAAGCACGATATGATATGTGTAGATTAGGAATTGGGCTTTTCGGGTACGATGGAAACATTAATACCATATTGCAGCCAGTTTGTAAATTCACAGCTAAAATATCTAAGATTAACCGAATCAAATCTCACGAAAGTGTTGGCTACGGAAGACGATTTATTGCTACTCAAAACGAAGAAATTGCCGTTATACCTGTAGGCTATGCCGATGGTTTAGACCGAAAATTGGGAAATGGCCATGGTTATGTTCTAATAAACGGTAAAAAAGCCCCTTTTGTGGGTAATATTTGCATGGATATGTCCATGATACAGGTTACAAACCTTGATGCTCAAGTTGGTATGGAAGTCGAACTATTTGGCCCCAATTTGAAAATTGAAGAAGTAGCTCAAGTTTTAGACACAATACCCTACGAGCTGTTAACCAGAGTATCACAACGCGTAAAACGAGTTTATCACAGAACCTAATTATGAAAAAAACACTAAGCTTATTCATTCGCGGACTGCTATTTGTAGCCCCTATTTTTATTACGATTTACGTGCTTTATAACACCATTAAATACATTGATGGCTTGTTAGATTTAGGCATTCCTGGCTTAGGAATTTTAGTGGTTTTACTAGGCATAACTGCTATTGGCTACTTTGTACAACTCTTTATTACCAAACCCCTGTTCGACTATTTTGAGCGTGTTTTAAGTCGCTTGCCTTTGGTAAAAATAATTTACACAGCTATAAAAGAATTGCTCGAAGCCTTTGTTGGTGATCAGAAAAAATTTAATGTGCCTGTGCTAATAAGTTTCCCTAACGATATGAAGCGCCTAGGTTTTGTAACCAATACCGACTTAGAGGTGTTGGGTTTAAAAGATTATGTGTCGGTCTACTGTCCTCACTCCTACAATTTCTCAGGTAATATGTACTTGTTTCCTACCAGCCAAGTAAAAGAACTTGATGTAAATTCGGCCGACATTATGAAATTTGTTGTAAGTGCGGGTGCTACCACCATCAACTATAAAACCGAAGAATTAAAATAGATGTTTTTCAGCCAATTAAGTACAGCAGTAAGTAGTTTTTTTGAAGCCCACCGTTTCATTAAAAAACATAATCTATGGACCTTTGTACTGCTTCCGGGTATCATTAACCTCTTTATTTTCTTATTTGTAACCGTTGCCGCGTGGCAGCTAAGCGATCAGTTTATACAATACCTTACAGATACACTAATGCCCAATTGGGAGAGCTTAAATTGGCTAAAATCGGCAGTAATTTTTGTATTGCACATAGCCATTCGAATACTCTTTTTCACCCTTTACCTATTTGTGTACAAGCAATGTGTCTTAGTAATTATGGCCCCAATAATGGCTTATTTAACAGAAATTGTGATGGAAAAGCAGGGTTATCCTGTTCCACCTTTTGAGGTTTCTACCTTTTTAAAAAACACCTGGCGAGGTATTACCATTGCTATTATTAACTTGTTTAAGGAGTTTGTCTTGTTGCTATTACTAGGATTTTTAGTCTCCGTACCTATTTTAGGTCTATTGGTACCCATTATTGGCTTCTTGGTAACGGCGTATTTCTATGGCTACTCTCTTATGGATTACCGCAGTGAAATTCAGGGTTTAAAGCGTAAGGAGTCTAACTTGTTTGTTTTTAAACACAAGGGTATTGCTGTAGGTATTGGTGGCATGTTTTATTTAATGCTTCTTATTCCCTTTGCAGGGATTTTATTGGCTCCTTCCTATAGTATTGTAGCGGCTAATATTTCGCTTGATCTGGTTGAGAAAAAAGTTCAAAGTAGAAAGTAGAAAGTAGAAAGTAGAAAGTAGAAAGTAGAAAGTTACTTTTTTCAACCCTACTAGCTTAAGCTTTAAATAAAAGTCAGAAATAAAAACAGATACCTAACTCATAGGAAGTCATTTCGAACGGAGTGCAACGAAGAGAGAAATCTTCTTTACGGTATTCAACAATTATAATTGAACGAACCTACTATAAAGTTACACGCTGTATGATTTAAGAAGATTAATGTCAATACTCCGCTTTTAAGTTATTCGTAAAACTGAAGGAATATTTCTCCCTAGAGTCGAAATGACTTACTCTATTGGATGGTTGGTGCTTTGAATTGATATAGACTTTTCTGTTAAATGTGTATCTTCAAATCATAAAAACCAACATTGAACAAAGAGTATATATTCAAATCCAACCCCCTCGGTTTCAGAAACTGGACCAAAGCCGACCTACCCGAATTTGCAGCAATGAATGCAGATAAAGACGTGATGGAGTATTTTCCTGAACAACTCACCTTGGAACAGTCGGCTGAGTTTTTAGATAGTTTACTTAAACACTACGAGAAACACCAGTACAACTACTTTGTATGCGAAGTACTGGAAACTGGGGAGTTTATAGGCTTCATTGGTCTTGCTTACCAAACTTATGAAAGTCCGTTTCACCGTGTACAGGTATTGGCTAGAGATTAAAGAAAAGTGTCTGGGGCAAGGGTTATTGCACACCTGAGCTTATTTTAGTAATTTTAAACTTTTGAACACTATGCTATTACGGTTTTTTTTCATCTTTCTCATTTCTGTTGTTGTTTCCGCATGTTGCAATAAAGAACCTTATGAAGAGGCAAGAATTGCTCTTTCGGATAAAGAAATGGCCTTAATTTCGTATGAATTTGATGACTCAATAAAGTTTAAACATTCGGAAGGCTTTGAATTCACATTTAAAACCACCAGCAACAACATTATTTGGTATGAAGAACGTGATTTTTGTGAGGTCGGCTGCTGTGGAAAACCTTACTTTTCATTTCAGACTAAAACCACCGTTATTGAATCTTCTTATCCTAATTTAAGAATTGAATTCAGTGTAGGTGGAAGGTATAATAATTATAGAAAAGGTATACTTAGTATAAATGTAAACTACAATGAGGCTTCATTTTTTTACGATGATTCTGCAAATGTATACTGTGAAACCAGCAATTTTAATACCTGCCACGACACAATTAGTATCAATTCTACTACCTATTTCAATGTAATGGAAAGATTATTTAATGACCATATACAAAATTCAGATACTTCTGTCTTAAGTCCATATTCTGTGTTTTACAATGAGGAAGGTTTACTACAATTTAAAATGACAAATAATGAAACCTATTCAGTTGTTAAGTAAGATTCCTTATCTATTATTGTTATTGGTTTTTTTAACCAGTTGTAAGGAAAAGGAAATCAAAACTATTTACCTATCCAACAAAGCTTTAGATTACCGAATAGATACTACTATTTCTTCTTTTTTAATGATTGACACAAATAAAATATCGGAAGAATTTAGTTTAGTTCAAGATATTTTTGGGAATTATCAGCATCAGTTTATTAGTGACTTAGGGCATGATGTAAATCTTGAGATCTTTAAAATTGAATATCTTTCTGCAGTAAATAATTTACATATCGACTACATTTTTTTAGCGAGTGAAGAATATACTGAGTTTCAAATAAATTGGAATAGAAAAGACCTCTTAACTTATAATTTTGATGACAAAAAGGTAATTTCTGGCATTAGTCCCAAAGTAACTTTTATAGACACAATGACTGTAAAGGGTGTTACTTTTAATAAGATTATTGAAATAGATTATTCTGATAAAGTAAATCAAATTCATTCAGCGACTCCAATCATTACATACATTGCTGCCGGAAAAGGACTTATAAAATTAGTTTTAACAAACGGGCATGTATTAGAACGGGTTAATTGAAAGTACCTGAGGATTTACTTGATGCATCTTTTTGAATTTATTTTTTAAAACTCACTACCTAGGTCAATACATGACAGTACTTACAGCTTATGTGTGGGCAATACTTAAGTCGAAGCAGCTCATGTTATTAATTACTGGCATTTTGGCTACACTTTACACTTTCATATTTGTAATTCTACAGCTTCAAGTTTACACCTTGTTAATTGGAAGTATAGGCATTTTTATTATTCTTGGATTGGTGATGTATTTTCCTTGTAAAAATGATTGGAACAGTTTAAGTTTAGAAGAATGATAGTTTTAGGCTTTAACATTTAAGTTCACTAAGTTTCAATTCATATGATTATGCGCATTTGCACATAATTTTTATGTTTATACTTTATATTTGAAAACTATGAAGAATATAAAACACCTAATAAACTCTTTAATTATTAGTTCAATTTGCTGTGTAGCATTTTCTCAATCCTCAGATACACTATTTGTTTACCCAAATCCATTTAGTGAATCGGCTACAATAATTTTTAATCTAGATAAGGAGGATACTATTTCTTTGAACGTCTTTAACACTATTGGGAAAGTTGTAAAATCATTTTACAAATCGAAACTTTTGGCTAAAGGTGAATACTCTAATAAACTTCTAGGAGACAGTTTGCCAGATGGCATTTACTTTGTAAAACTCGATATTGGTTCAAAAAATTCAGTAACTAAAAAAATAATTAAAAATAAGCCCACAACAAGTATTCCCTTTAATCACCCTGAAAAATCAGAGATAATATTTTATCCAAATCCAACAAAAAACCATCTTACAATCCCATTAGATGGAATAAAAAAAATAGTAGTAATTAATACAAGTGGCGAGGTTGTAAAATCAATTATTACTGAAAAACAAGAAATTTCTCTAAATGAACTTTCTTCTGGTTATTACATAGTTTCAATATTTGATAAAAACAATCAGAAACTAAAAGGGCAAGGAGTTTATATTGAAAAATAAATACTTTTTCAAATCCGAACGCTTCGGTTTCAGAAACTGGACCCAAGCCGACCTACCCGAATTTACAGCAATGAATGCAGATAAAGACGTGATGGAGTGTTTTCCTGAACAACTTACCTTGGAACAGTCGGCTGAGTTTTTGGATAGGTTACTTAAACACTACGAAAAACACAAGTACAACTATTTTGCAACCGAGGTTTTAGAAACCGGAGAGTTTATAGGCTTCATTGGACTAGCTTATCAGACATATGACTCACCCTTCACCCCCGCTACTGATATTGGCTGGAGATTAAAGAAAAGTGCCTGGAGAAAGGGTTACGCCACCGAAGGGGCAAAACGAGTACTTGAATATGGGTTTAACAACTTGAAATTAAACAGAATTGTTTCGTCTTGCACCCTAGTAAATACTCCTTCAGAAAATGTAATGAAGAAAATTGGTATGACAAAAATGGGTTTCTTTGAACATTATAAGCTTAAAAAGATACCGAGGTTAAGGAAGTGTGTGTGGTATGAGGTAACCGTTTAGCTTGTAAAATCTCCTCAAAACCGCCCTTCGATACTTCCCGATACTCCTTCGTCGTTCGGAACCACTCCTTGACGCTCCTTCGTCGGTCTAGGATTATCATCAAGATGACGGTTTTATTGAGGCTTTTGACTTTAGACCACTTTTTTAATTACAAAGTTCTCAAAGATCACAAAGATTTACACAAAGCAATCTCTTTCACTATTGCACTTCTGCACTTTTAAACTTAACCTCTACCAACTTATTTTCTTTCAACAAATGTGATTTCTCAGAAAAATGAACCTCCCCCTCATTCGAGATTTTTAAAATAGTAGAACAACGCGTACCGTAGTTCTCCGTTTCAATAAACGCAGGACTCAATATCTTTTCTAAGGCTAATCCAACCCCTGTTTCAGGTAATTTGCCAATCGGAGCTTTCTTTTTGTTCTGGAGGGCTCTAAACAGCTCTGTATTGGATGTTTTTTTGGTCTTGATTAAGGTGCTAAGCTTTTTGGTAAGGTACGTAACCTTGGGCCACGAGGTATTCAAACTATCATTACTCAATCCATGTACTCCAGGCTTTACTTCTGTAAGTTGATTGTAAGCTGAACTCATAAAAAACAACTCCTCAACATTCCCAACCAAAATATTAAACGGATTGTAATCGGAAGCTATGTTTTCAATACTTTTTAACCACTCTTTTGGTCCAAGTGAACTTTTCAAGTAGTTAGTAACCAATTCTCCTCGAGATTTTTTATCATCGCCTAACATCATCGGGTTTCTAAAGTTTGTTAGGGCTGCAAAACGGCCATTTTTTGAAACTCCCATCCAAGTGCCTCCAGCTTCCAAATCTTTTCCAGCTAAAATTGAGGGTTCGTCTTCCCAAAAATGTGCTTGAGCAGTTGGACGAGCATAGGCTTCATCTCTATTTGTAATTAATAAAATAGGAAATTTTGGATGTACTTTATATGCAAGGCCTACTAAACACATTATAGTAATAATATAGAGGCTGAAACGAAAAGCAAAATGAATCCAACAACATCGGTAAAGGCGGTAATAAATACCGAAGAAGCAACGGCTGGGTCAACCCCTAAGCGCTCTAAAATCATTGGAGTTGCCGATCCCGTTAATCCTGCTATCATTAAATTCCCTGTCATTGCTGTGAAAACTACAACACCTAACATAGGGTCTTGGTTTGATAAAAATGCAATTATAGAAATCAACGTTCCTATTGACATTCCATTAATCAATCCCACTAAAACTTCTTTTGAAACAGTACGATATGCCTGTGCTGTTGTAATATCACTTACCGCCAAACGACGTATTGTTACAGCAAGTGCCTGAGTAGCAGCATTTCCTCCTAAACCGGCAACTATTGGCATAATAACAGCCAAAACCACCATTTTATCTATCGCATCTTGAAAATAAAGCACTACCAAACTAGCTAATGAAGCTGTTGCAAGGTTCACAATTAACCAAGGCAACCTACTTTTTACTGCACTTTGCCAAGTACCACGAAGCTCTTCATCAATACTTACACCACTTAATTTTAGTAAGTCCTCAGTACTCTCCTCTTCCATGATGTCCATTACATCATCGAAAGTAATACGTCCAACCAATACCATTGCTTTGTCAACAACTGGTAGTCCGGGTAGGTTATACTGACTTATAATTTTTACTACTTCTTCTTGATCGGCATCTTCTTCAACGTAGATAAGTTCATCTTCCACTAAATCAGAGATTCTATCTGTTGATTTTGCAGTTATTAATTTTTGAAGTGTAACGGTTCCAACCAACCTATCATGCTCATCTACAGCAAAAACCACAAAGAAATTGTCTACATCTTCACTTTGCGAGATAACCGATTTTATAGCTTGAGCCCGAGAGTCATTAATGCTCACTTTAACCAACTCTGTGGTCATAATACCACCGGCAGAATCTTCTTTATAAGCTAAAAGTTTACGGAGGTTTATTGCGCTATCTTCGCTAATACGATTTAGAATCTCTTCTTGGGTGCTCTCATCGAGTTTAGCAATAATATCTACGGCATCATCCGCATCCAACTCGTCAATAATTCGCTTAACAATGGTTGGGTGAAGTAATTCTAGAATTCGTTCAGGGTGAATTTCATCATTCAACTCCGCCATTACTTCAGGAGCCATTTCTATAGGCAACTTGCCAAAAATGGCCATCAACTCGTCTTCGTTGTTGATTTTTTCTAGTAAAACAGCTACTTCAGATGGGTGAAATTTAGACAAATAAGAACGCAACTTGGCTGGGTTGTCAGAAATAAGCTTTCTAACTTCCTTTACAATTGCCTTATTTATCTCTTTATTTTTCATTATTCGTTTAAAGGTATGTCTTTAATTATTCTTTCGGAAAGACTTTTTCTGCCATTATCAAACTGTTTCCGAACTCAATCGTATCCATATTTAAATCAACTTTTTCATCTTCTAAATAGGCCACTAATAATTCTGTTGGAAGATTCCCAACCAGCTTATCTTCTGCCATCGGGCAACCGCCAAAACCCTTCATTGCACTATCAAATCTTCTACAACCACTGTTATAGGCTGCTTCTATTTTTTCTAAAGCATTTGTTGGATTTGCATGTAAGTGTGCTCCAAATTCAACTTCTGGCAATTCCTTTATCAGGTTATCAAACATGTAGCTAATACTTTCTGGTGATGCAACTCCTACTGTATCTGCCAAAGAAAGAATGGTAATGCCCCTCTGCTCGAAAAAATTGGCGTATTTAATTGCCAATTCTGCATTCCACTCATCCCCGTAGGGGTTACCAAAGGCCATGCTAATATATAAAACCAGCTCCTTGCCGTTTTTGTGGGCTATTTTATGAATTTTTTCTACTCGCTTAATCGATTCTTGAATGGATGAATTCGTATTCCGCTGCTGAAAGGTTTCAGAAATTGAAAACGGAAAGCCTAAGTAGGATATTTCGTCAAAATGACTCGCATCCTCTGCCCCACGCTCGTTCGCCACGATTGCTAATAGTTTGTCGTTAACAGATAATTCCAATTTTGACAATACCTCAGCAGTATCTCGTAATTGAGGAATTGCTTTTGGTGAGACAAAGCTTCCAAAGTCAATGGTATCAAAACCAACTTTTAAAAGTTGATTGATGTAATCAGCCTTTTGTTGAGTTGGAATAAACTCGCTTAGCCCTTGCATGGCATCACGAGGACATTCAATAAGTTTTACTTCATTCATAGTACCGCCTTTTTATTTTGCGTAGTGCGTTTATAAGGTCTAATTATTAATCTTGTTCCTCTATCGTAACTAAAATAATTCCAAAACCAATTGACAAAAACTACCAATTTGTTCCTAAATCCTGCTAAAGATATTAAATGAACTAACATCCAAACAAACCAAGCGCCAATTCCTTGAAATTTAAAACCGTTTAAATCTACCACTGCTTTGTTTTTTCCTATCGTTGCCATAGAACCTTTATCCTTGTATTTAAACGACTTAATTGGCTCTTTTTCTATTTTTCTAAGGAAGTTTTTCCCAATGTTTTGCCCTTGTTGAATTGCAACTTGCGCAACCATTGGATGTCCCATTGGATAGGATTCGCTTTGCATCATGGCAACATCGCCTAAAGCATAATGATCTGAACAACTTTTCAATTCATTGAACTCATCAACTTCGTACCGTGACCTATTAATCACAAACAAATTCATTTTGTCTTCTACAACATTTCCCTGCACTCCGGCTGCCCAAATAACGGTATTCGAAAACAGGTTTTTACCATTACTTAGTTCTAGTTTTTCGCCGTCAAAGTCTTTAACAACAGTATTAAGCCAAACCGTAACATCCAATTTATTAATAAATTGTAGTGCCTTGTTTCCAGATTTGTCAGACATTCCATTTAATAATCGGCTTGAACCTTCAATTAAATGGACCTTCATTCTTCTAAGGTCTAATTCTGGATAATCGGCTGGTAAAACATATTTTTTGAGCTCTCCCAATGCACCTGCAGTCTCTACTCCCGTTGGTCCGCCGCCTACAACTACAATATTCATCAAAGCATCTTGCTCCTTAATTTTTTTGTGTTCTAGGGCGCTTTCAAAGTTTTGTAGCATTAAACTGCGCAGGTCTAATGCTTGGGGTACAGTTTTCATGGGACTAGAGAACTGCTGTATGTTCTCATTTCCGAAAAAGTTAGTCTTAGAGCCTGAAGCTATAACCAAGTAATCGTAACTAAGGGAACCTCGGTTCGTGTTAATTTCTTTGGCTGTGCTATTAATTGATTCAACTTCTGCCATTCGAAACAGCACGTTGTGGTAGCCAGCAAATATTTTACGAATTGGGAATGCAATAGAATCGGGTTCTAAACCGCCGGTTGCTACTTGATAAAGTAATGGTTGGAAAGTGTGGTAGTTATTTTTGTCAAGTATTACTACTTGGTAAGTTGTGTTTTTAAGAGTTTTCGCTAAGGCTACGCCACCAAAACCACCACCAATAATAACTATTCTTGGAACATTCGATTCTGGAATTTCGAATTTCATGGGCTACTTTTTTACGAACTTAGCGAAGTTGAATCACATTCTGTTTTAAAATTGAATTTTTACTGCTTAAAGTCTTCAAAATTCATGTATCTCTTTGAATTTTAGGGTGATTTTAAAAAAGTCTTCCTAATCTGTTTTTGGTGAATTGGATATTTAAATTTATAAGGTTGACTAATATATCCAAATTCACCCAAGTAAAACTACTAAAAACTATAACTTTGATTTTTGCCCAGGTGCTGAAATTGGTAGACAGGCATGGTTGAGGGCCATGTGTTCGTAAGGATGTGCGGGTTCGACTCCCGCTCTGGGCACTAATAATAACTTAAACTCAGGTTTTTACTTTGAATTAGCTCATTCTCATCGTTTACCAATAAAGCCTCTACCCCGTTTAGTTTATTCACTAGTTCCATTCCTTTTTTTTCTCCAAGTACAAAAATGGAGGTTGCTAAAGCATCAGCTAATTCTGCATCCACACAAACCACTGTTACACTTTTTATACCCGTTGTCGGGATTTTGGTAATTGGATTAAGTATGTGGCTATATCGTTTGTCTTCAAACATAAAATACTTCTCATAGTTCCCAGAGGTTATTACAGCTGTATTATTAACTAGCATGTATGCGATGAATTTGTTAGTATTTTCAGGATCTACTATTTGAACCTCCCAACCCAGCTTATTTTGTGCTTCCCCAAATACGACTAAATCTCCACTTGCATTCACCACACCGCCACTAACACCTACACTATTTTCAAGAAGCACTTTTGACTTCATGGCAGCAAAGCCTTTTCCAATTCCACCAAAATCTAATTGCATGCAGGAGTCGCGTAGATAAATACTTGTGTCCATTTCATTTAAAATGATTCCTTTATAGCCAATACAACTATCCTTAATCGATGAATCAAGTTTTGCCAAAGTGCGTCCATCAAAAATGTATTTCTTGTGGGATTTGCCAATACTTATATCAAAAGCGCCATCAGTTAAATTAGCTATTTTAATAGCTCGTTGAACAAGCTGAAACAACTCAAAAGATACTTTTATAGGTTTTATTCCTGCATTTTCATTGATTTCGCTTGTTTTTGAGGTTTTTTTCCAAGATGAAATCTCATTTTCTATTCTATCTATTTCTGCATAAGCTTGTGAAATTGAACTTATCCCAACTAAAGAATCCGTGGCAACTGCAGTAATTTCAAATGCGCAACCCATTTTTGTTGTGCCTTGTTTTATAACCTTTTGGGCTATTAACAAGTTCTGAATAATAGAAAAAAGTAAAAGTGCTACTAATCGCATGATTCAAATATAGGAGAACGGTAGAATGTTTCAATTAAAATTACTACTACAATAAAATTCAGTCATCCTGCTTGTACCGAGCGTAGCCCTAAATAGCAGTAAATAGCAGTCTTTCTTCTCCGTAATTGGATAATAAATAAATGTTTCAAAGTAATTAAACAACAGCAATAAAATTCAGTCATCCTGAGTGATTTATAAGGTTTACCGCTCGAGGCGGTGAATCTTATAAATAGTATCGAAGGGCTGAATTTTGCACAAAACCGCCCTTCAATACAATTTTTTATTCGTTCCTCTTAAAAAGTCACTCCCTAGTACTCGGAACTGTTTTGTTGATGCACTCCTAAACACTAGAAACTAATCATTAAAACACTTATTCCTCTGTGTTAAAAAAGGGGCACAATATCGAAAACTGGGACTTAAGGTAAAGAAGCAATAATTAAAAACTTGCCAACGTTAACTCTATATGAACAAACGAAAATCCATTCTTCTAAAGGTTTTATTCATAACTGTTGTTAGTTTCTTTTTTGTAGCCATATTTTCAGTTTTTAGTCCAGTTCCAATAGTTCCAGAAGAAAAAGCAATTGTAGAAACAGCAGTTGTTACAAACATTTATGAAGGTGGCATAAAAGATGTAGTTTTTATATGTGAAAATCACCCAAGAAAATTTTACATAAACCGCGGACTTGAAAACGGACTCAATTTAACAACCCTTAAGGAGCAATTAATAGGTCAAGAAGTCACCTTCAAATACCCTAAATATTGGACCCCGTTAGACTGGAATGATGAATTTAAACACGTTTCGAAAGTTGAATTAGATGGGGTAATTGTTTTTAATGAGTTAAAATAACTGAACCCTAGTAAATTTTCTTCAGTTATAATTACGATTTAATCGTCGCCACTTGCTTATTTAATCGTCATTCTGTATCTTAGGATAAAATTAAGCATATGTACTTTTCAGAAAATTTAAAATTACTTAGAACACGCATGGGTAAAAGTCAGCAGGACATTGCTGATGAACTCAATTTAAAGCGAACATCCTTAAGTGGCTATGAAAATGGCGGCATCCAACCTCCTTTTCAAGTTTTACTAAGCTTATGCGATTATTATAATGTTTCTGTAGATACCTTAATGCGAATGAACCTTTCTAAGGTTGGCGAGAAAAAACTAAGCGAAATAGAGCGTGGGTTAAACATTGACTTAGAAGGCAATCGGCTACGAGTTATAACCACCTCAGTAGATAATAATGATGTTGAAAATATTGAAGTGGTAAATGTGAAAGCAAAAGCTGGATATACTGAAGGTTATGCCGATCCAGATTTTATAAAAATCTTACCAACTTTTCAACTACCATTTTTAAGCAGAAACAGGAAGTACCGATCTTTTCAGATAAAAGGAGATAGTATGCCACCTGTGCCAGATGGTTCATTTATAACTGGAGAATATGTAGACAATTGGCGACTCATTAAAAATGGCTATCCATACATCGTTGTGCTTCATGAAGACGGCGTAGTTTTTAAAATGGTTTATAATAAAATTGAAGATAATGGTTCACTTCTATTGTGTTCAACTAACCCCAAATATGATCCATACGAAGTGAAAATGCGTGATGTAATTGAAGTATGGTCATTCGTGAATTTTATTAGTTCAGAATTAGATAGTCCAAACTTAAGTAGAGACCAAATTGGAGACACATTGATGGAACTTAAGAAAGATGTAAGTGAAATTAAGCAAAGGATGTATGAGTAGTTTAACTCTTTAATTTAAAAGGAACAGAACCGTTCTAGATCAAATTCTAATTAATTTAATTACAAATACTATTAAATGTTCGGACAAAGACAAAGTGAAAATTAAACTATTTATATTTGAAGACAAAACAACCTATTCCTTTTGTGTGCAAGATAACGGACCTGTCATAGACTCTAAACATCATAAAAAACTGTTTGACTTATTCGAAACTGATGCGCCAGTTGATAAATATGGAAAGTCAGGGAATGGAATTGGTTTAGCAACAGTAAAAGGATTAATAGACACTTTAGGTGGCACCATTATCTTAAAATCAGGGCTAGAAAAAGGAGTTCAATTTTTTTCATACTACCAAAATAATTAATTGAAAATAGTAATAGTAAATAAAGGATATATTCCAGTACTAAATTACGGTGGTACCGAACGTGTTGTTTGGGCTTTGGGTAAAGAATTGGCTAAACTTGGTCATGAAGTAATTTTTATGGTAAAAGCAGGGTCTACCTGCGACTTTGCCAAAGTACTTGCAATAGATGAATCAAAATCAATACTTGAGCAACTTCCAAAAAACATAGATATTGTTCATTTCAACTTCACTCCTCAAAATATTGAGCAATTAACTATTCCTCACGTTATTACTATTCACGGTAATTCAAATTTTCAAGAGAAATTGTCTAAAAATGCCATTTTTTTATCAAAAAACCACGCAGAACGACATAATTCCACTTCATTTGTTTACAATGGTTTAGATTGGGATGAATATACTCCACCTACATTTAAAAAAACTTATAATCATTTTCACTTTTTAGGTAATGCAGCTTGGAGGGTTAAGAATGTTCAAGGGGCAATTGACATTGTAACTAAAATACCTTCAGCTAAACTTCATGTTTTAGGCGGCACAAGGTTAAACCTCAAAATGGGTTTCCGTTTAACACTTTCTCCTAAGGTTCGCTTTCATGGAATGGTCGGTGGCCAAACTAAATTTGATTTACTCAACAAGTCTTCAGGATTAATATTTCCAGTACTATGGCACGAACCATTTGGATTAGCCGTAATAGAAAGTTTGTTTTATGGTTCTCCAGTATTTTCTACTCCTTATGGCTCCTTACCAGAACTAATCAATAACGAATTCGGTTTTCTGTCAAATAATAAGGTAGAATTAGTTCAAGCAATTAAAAATATTGAATCCTATAAACCTACTAAATGCCATGAATATGCTAAAGAAGTATTCAATTCTAAAAATATGGCTTTAGCTTACCTTAAAAAGTATGAAGAGGTTTTAAACGGAAGAGAATTAAGTTCTACTACACCCTATCTTCTGAGGGAAAAGCAAGCAAAGTTTCTTCATTGGAATTAATTGGCATACTGTTTCTTAATACCTTACTTTTACATCCTTCGCTTTTGCAAAAACACATTATGAGTCCACGTTTAATATTTCTTTTTTTGAGCCTTGTCATTATAACAGGCATTATCTTAATCTCACAAAACTATCCTCCTATTTTATGGGCATTTGTGGTGGTGATTCCATTAGAGCTAGTTGGACTTTTTGATATTATCCAAAAGAAACATACGATTCGAAAAAATTTCCCATTAATTGGAAACATGAGATACCTATTGGAGGCAATTCGTCCTGAAATAATGCAATATTTTGTTGAAACGGATACAGAAGGACGGCCAATCAATAGACTTTTTAGGTCGCTTATTTACAATCGTGCCAAAAACATGAATGATACTACTCCTTTTGGAACTCAAATGGATGTTTATAAAGTAGGTTACGAGTGGATGAATCATTCAATTTATGCTAAAAATGGTTCAGACCTGGATAAGGACCCAAGAATAATAGTAGGAGGAAAAGATTGTTCAAAACCCTATTCTGCTAGTGTCTTAAATATTTCTGCAATGAGCTACGGTTCTCTTAGTAATAATGCAGTTGAAGCATTAAACAGAGGCGCTAAAATGGGCAATTTTGCCCACAACACCGGAGAAGGTGGCCTTAGTCCTTATCACTTAGAGAATGGCGGAGATTTAATTTGGCAAGTTGGCACTGGTTATTTTGGTTGCCGAGATGAAAATGGAAATTTTTCTCCTAAATTGTTTAAGGAAAATTCATCCCACGAAAGTGTTAAAATGATTGAGATTAAGCTTTCTCAAGGAGCTAAACCTGGACATGGCGGAATACTTCCAGCCAGTAAAAACACTCCAGAGATTGCAAAAATTAGAAATGTTCAACCGCATACAGATGTATTATCCCCTCCTGGACATTCTGCTTTTAATAGTCCAGAAACAATGTTGGATTTTATTAAAACATGTCGTGAACTTTCAGGTGGAAAACCTGTTGGAATTAAATTGTGTATTGGTAAAAGAGAGGAATTTGTGGACATTTGCAAGGCGATGGTCAAAACAGGTATCACTCCCGACTTTATATCGGTTGATGGTGGCGAAGGTGGAACTGGAGCTGCACCTGTAGAATTTTCCAATTCAATAGGAATGCCTCTACGTGAAGGATTAGCTTTTGTTGTGGACAACCTAATTGGTTATGGAATAAAAAGTGAAATTAAGGTGATTGCATCAGGTAAAATATTTACTGGATTTCATATAAGTCGTGCTTTGGTACTAGGTGCTGATATGGTTAATAGCGCAAGAGCAATGATGATGGCAATTGGATGTATACAAGCCTTACAATGTAATACAAACAAATGCCCAACGGGTGTTGCCACACAAGATAAAAGTTTAATAAAAGGTTTAGATGTTGGAGATAAAGCTATGCGAGTTGCTAACTACCATAAAAAAACTGTTTACAGTTTTGTTGAATTAATGGCTGCTGCAGGCGTTACAAATATGGAAGAACTTACTAGAGATTTAATAAATAGAAGAGTTGGAAGTCATAATATTATGAAATACAATGAAATCTTTCCAGAAGTAAAAGAGGGTTCCTATATGAATTAAATGGTTATTCTATACTAATACTATCCGTACCATCGGTTAACCATTCCAGTGACAATCGTGCGAATCGAACAACTCCATAATAATCAGATTCATAGAGTATACCAATCGTTTTATCTTCTAAAATAGTTAAACTCGAATAAGCTGCACTGCCGGGATAAATAACCTTTTGAATAGGCCACGTTAAGCCTTCATCGTAACTAAGTTTTATTGTTAAATTTTCTCGTTTTTTTGTGGAACTTGGATTAGAAAATAAGATTCTGTTTTTATCCATCCCATTTTTTTCAGATGATAACCGAATAATACTTGCATTACATTTTGGTTCAATTAGAGAACTATCAAACTTTACATTTTCCCATGTGATTCCACTGTCTTTGGTATTTCCAGTTAATCTATAGTTGTTGTCAATCGTTCTACTATTCATCATAATAGAACCGTCTACAAGTTCTATTAATTGGGACTCATTCGCCTTGTTTGAAATCATTTTTTTTGAGGAAAACCAGGTTTCTCCATGATCATTTGAGCCAAAAATTGTCGCCCCAACCTCATCTCCTTCAACAATACTTAAAGTATTCCTCAATTCACCATTTCCTAGTTGAATACCCTTGCCGGAAGTAATGAAGGTACGGCCCCAAGAATTGCTATATAGATCAGCTGTTAATTCTTTTGGCTCTGACCAGCTTTTTCCGTTATTCAATGATTTCACAAAATAAGGATCCTGAAAAGTATCTGTGGAATCGGAATAATTGAAAAATAAAAATACCTCTTCAGTAATTTTATCTACTATCATAGAGCAATCTGATGCACCTTCTAAATAGGGATAATCAATTACTTTTTTTGAACTAGTCCATTTTTCACCTCCACTTTTACTTCTTTTAATTTCTATATCAATGTTTCCCACCAATCCTAGGTCGCCAGCATTATCAACACGAGCATCTACGGCAGCAATTAATGTTCCATTTGAAGTAGTAATCAACGATGGTATTCTATAAGTATGAACATCATTAGTGCCTGATTCAAATAGCACTTTGTGTTCCAGAATCAACGTTTTACTTCCATTTGGATTTTGGTTTTTTGGAACTATAATTTCATTAGAAGAAGTCAATATTTGTTCACAACTTAAATCAATAACATTAAATTCCTTTGCTTTAGAATGAATAGAAGCAGTAATCCAAAAGTAATTTTCTCCAAATTCCAATTGTTGTTCACAATCTAAAAGTATTATCGATTCTGTTTTTACATCCTTGCTTATTTGCTTTACAAATTTTGAACTAAATTTCTGGTTGCTACCTGAGTAATAAACGCTAACTGATTTTATATCTTTTAGCATTACCAATCGGTCTATTCTTAGCTCAAATTGATTTAAGCTAAGTGGGTTCTTTGTTCCGTCAACATCTATTTTAATTTGAAGTATTGGCTCTAGTTCATTCCCAATTCCTGCAGGATACAACAATTCATCTTGACTGCATTCAGCACTACTAATTTTAGCAGCTCCAAGAATTCCATTGTCATTTTGTGAAAATTTTATACTTTGCTTATTGCCCGAATAAGATATTTTATTGTTTTTGTTTGAAACTAAATTCTTCTCAAATCGCCATGTTTGAATATCAAATAGCGTATTCCCACCAACTTCTGGACTTCTCATTAATTGATAAAGCTCTGCGCCATTCAAATCGTCATTAATTAGGCTAAAGTCATCTATTCTTCCCTTTAAAAGGTATTTGCCATAAGCTTTAGCCCCAATAATTAAAGATGAACTCGAACTTACCCCGCTTGAAAAGGCAGCAGAATTGACTGAATTTGACAAAACCCCATTTACAAAAATTGCAGAATAAGCTGATTTACTGCTAAGAACCAGGGACAAATAATACCATTTATTAGCCTTTAATATTGTGTTTGAAAAATAACTAAGGTTCTTACCATTGTTGGTTACAATATTTGCACCAACACGCCCATCGTTATTCATCCATAATTCATACCCTGTTTCAAAACCTTCCCGTTGCGCAAAAAACCATTGATACCCAGAAACTGTATCTAATTTAACCCATAAGGATATAGTTAAATCTTGATTTGCAATCAGACCTTTTTTCTGAACAGTTTCAATAGAAAAAACAGCTTTATTTTCCCCAATGACTAGGGCGTTATTCTGCGAAACTACGTTCAGCGTGCTTAAAGTGACTGCAAATAGAACACAATAAAATAATGTCTTCATAATCCAAAACTAACATTAATAAAATCTAATAAATGCCTTTCTTATCTATTTTTTGACAATCTTTAAAACTTTGTAAATTCAAAAGCTCAAAATGATAAATCAAAAATTATTTACGGGTTTAATTATCCTCTCGCTATGTTTTTCATGCAAGTCTAATCAAAGCAACAGTGCAGTAGTTACTGGACAAAAACAAGACACAATTGTAAACACTAAGCAAGATAAAAGAATTCTGTTTTTGGAATACACTGTTTATTCGCTAGGAGAAGACTCTATAGGAGCAACAAAAAACAGAGAATACATTGCCAAAGGAACATTAAAAACTGCTAACTCATTAAAAAACTCATTAGTACCCAAGAACATTACTTTTGTTCAGTACACAAATAACGAGATTGTGTTGGATAACACAACTGTGCCTAACCCTTTTTCCAAATCTGTTGAATTTGTAGATGAAGTTGGACAACTTGGTAGAAAGACTATCAATATGGATTCCACTAGCATATTTGTTCGTTTAGATCTAAAAAAAGAAACAAAAACAGTAAGAATGTATTATGTAAAAAGCGATGGTATTCAATTTGATTTATTAGACGAATTAAAAATATTAACAAAATGAAGAATTCCATAATCACATTACTATTTAGCACATTTTTCACCTTTTTAAATGCCCAAACACTTGATGTTGACACCATATTATTTAACGGTCGTACAGACAATCGGATAAATTTGGTTATTTTAAGTGATGGCTATCAACAAGCAGAACTAGGCAAGTTTATTACAGATGCCATGACTATCACATCAGCGTTATTTCAGACCAGCCCATATGCCGAATACAAAAATTATTTTAACGTTTTTGCTATCAAAGTACCTTCGCAGGAAAGTGGTGCTTCTCACCCTGGAAATGCTGATGATGAAAACCAAGCACATCCTTCAAATACGGTGAAAACGGTAAATAATTACTTTGGGTCAACCTTCGATTTCGCTGGCATTCATAGGCTATTAGTACCAACCGAAAATTCCAAAATAAACTCAGTTCTGTCAACCAATTTTCCTTCATACGATCAAGTATTTATTTTAGTAAACAGTGATTTTTATGGAGGAAGTGGAGGGATTTTTGCAACTTCTTCAGTTGAGGCAAATTCTAATGAAATAGCAATTCATGAATTGGGACATTCTTTTGCAAATTTGGCAGATGAATATTACGCAGGCGACGGGTTTGCTGCAGAGCTTGCGAATATGACTCAAGTAACAGATCCAGCCAAAGTAAAGTGGAAAAATTGGGGAAGCGATAATGGAATTGGTATTTATCCCCATAGTGGAACTGCCATGGCCCCATCGTGGAATAAGCCTCACCAAACTTGCAAAATGAACATATTGGATAACCCATTTTGTTCTGTGTGCATTGAAGCAACTACTAAAACTATTCTTGCTTTAATCAACCAAATTGACACTAAAACTCCGGATGTTGGTTCTATTTTCACTTCAACATTTCCTATGAATTTTAGTGTAATTCCTATTTTACCAATTCCCAATACACTTAAGGTGAAATGGCTTTTACAAGAACAAGAAATTGACAGTATAAACTACAATATTAGCATTGAATCAAGCGATTTAGAAAAAGGTGGCAATTTTTTGCAAGTATTTGTTGAGGACACTACTACACTAATGCGCTTGAACCCTGGACATACTATTCGAAACATTAGTACTAGGTCTTGGAGCATAGAAAATTACCCTGTTTCAGTAGCATTTATTGATGAAAATCAATACAGTATTCAACTTTTCCCTAACCCAGCTACAGACTTTCTTACAATTGAATATATAGCAAGAAAAGATCAAAATTTAAATGCTGTGCTTGTTGATATAAACGGCAGAGAAGTTTCAAAGCACAACTTTCAGAATAGTTCATCTATTCAACTTAATATTCAAGGACTTGCTAAAGGCACCTATTTGGTGAATTTCTATGATGGCGATATTGAAATCGCACAAGAAAAATTTATTAAACAGTAAAATTCATTTCTAAAATTGAAAAAATTCATGACAATAGTAGTACTTATAATTATAATGATAGTTACTATTATTTTTGGATACATGCAGCTTCCAATATTTGGTAGTTCTAGTAAGGACGAAAGAAAAAACTTAATTGAACACTCGCCAAACTATAAAAACGGTCAATTTCAAAATCAAAGGACCACCCCTGCGATTACAGAAGGTGAAAGCTATTTCTCAGTAATAAAGTATTGGTTATTTGAGAAAGGTGAAAATTTAATCCCATCAAATAAAATACCATCTAGCAAAACAAAATTAGCTGAATTAGACCCTATGGAAGATGTTCTTATATGGTTTGGGCATTCTTCTTACTATATTCAGTTAAATGGATTAAAAATATTGGTAGATCCAGTATTTAGCGGCTCTGCCTCTCCCATGCCTTCTGGAGTTGAAGCGTTTGATGGAACAGATATCTATAACACCGATGAAATTCCTGAAATAGATTACTTATTCATTTCGCATGATCATTACGACCATACTGATTATAAAACCTTGTCTCAACTTCAAACTAAGGTTAAAAAAGTAATTTGTGGCTTGGGAGTTGGGGCACATCTAGAACGCTGGACATATAGTTCAGATCAACTTATAGAAACAGATTGGTACGCTGAGACTACTTTAAATGAAACGATAAAAGCAACCTCCTATCCTGCTCGCCACTTCTCTGGAAGAGGATTTTTTCGAAACAAGAGTCTTTGGCAAAGTTACTTGATAGAAAGCGACAGTTTTAAAATTTACATAGGTGGTGATAGCGGCTATGATAAGCACTTTAAAGAAATTGGGGATAAACATGGTCCCATTGACTTGGCTATATTAGAAAACGGTCAATACGATAAGAAATGGGCATATATCCACATGATGCCAGATGAATGTGTCAAAGCCGCTATTGATTTAGGTGCTAAACGTATTTTCCCTGTACACTCCTGCAAATTTGCCTTAGGAAATCACAGTTGGAAAGAACCTTTAACCAGATTAGTTGAGGAAAACAAAGAGGCCAACATCCCATTGGTCACTCCGTTAATTGGTGAGAAAGTAAGACTACGGGATAGTACACAGGTTTTTGGAAGTTGGTGGGAAGCAATAAAATAAAAAGTTGATATAGAATCTAAGCTTATCTCGTGCGGCATCAAACACACTTCTAATTTCTTGAATTTCAACTAATTCACTACTTTCACCTTTTAATTAAAACAAATACCATGAGAGAAGCAATGTTAATCGTTCATTTTATTGGTCTAGCTATGGGTGCTGGAACAGCTATTGGTTTTCAATTTTTAGGTATTGCTAGCTCTAGAATGGAGAAAAAAGAAGGACAAAATTTCATGGTAAAAGCCCTCTATTTAGGGAAAATGGGATCAATTGGTTTGGTATTATTAGTTGTCTCTGGATTGTATCTAATGACTCCTTACTGGTCCACTTTAGGTCAAAACCACACCTTAATGACTAAATTAGTATTGGTTGTAATTTTAGGAGCACTTATAGGAATTATTAGTGCAAAGGGTAAAAAAGCAGCACTTGGTGATGCAGAAATGCACTTAGAAAAAATCGGAAAAATAGGTAAATTAGCATTATTAACCGTTATAACTATTATCATTTTAGCTGTTTTAACTTTTCATTAATCAGAAATTAAAAAATATTTTCTGTTACTTGTTTTTAACTTTTTTCGTTTAACAACCTTACCTAATTCCAGTTAAAAACGAACCTTCATTTACAAGATTGCCCTAATATTATTTATAGTTTTTATTGCCATTCAATTTTATCCAAAAACCAAGAATATTGTGAACAGGGCAAGAGGAATATAATTTTTTTAAAATATTTTTCCTTGTTAAGAC
>JBLIDK010000009.1:0-54408 GCA_047632595.1 Sphingobacteriales bacterium | reverse complement strand
TTATGGAGGCAGTGGTATCTAAATACCTGCAAACCTCTTCATTTTTGTCTAAAGCAAGAGCTAGGTATATAAAAATGTTGGAACCGTTTGACACATACCTTAATTTATTTTCACTAGGTATTGGTCTAATGTTCTGGATTAAAGGAATACTTAAGTCAACATTGACAGTTTCGCCAGTTCTTGAATTAACTTCTTTGAAGCTTAATATTAAGTCTACTTCATAAATTGCCGCATCTTGGGTTACTGTCCAATTAAAAGGGAATTGTTGCACGCCCCTTGGATCAATTAATATCTCATTACCTGTAGAGATATTAATTTCAAATTCATTTGGAACTTCTGTAATGGCTCTTGCTAGTATTTCATTGCTTTGAGCATTTTGAACTACTAAACGGTATTTCCTTTGCGGATTAACTTTAAATGAGGTGGGAGTGGCATAAAGTGTTTGATTTGGTCCAGCAAATACACCTTCATATTTTGGACTAATAACAGAATTTAATAAAACCGATTGTATTAAACTAAAGCCATTGTATTCTTCAATAGTTACTATTAAATTTTCTTTGAAGTAGAGTGAGTCTGGAACCTGGGCGGCTAAAAGCGCACTAGTTTCTTGATTTTGAAAGGCCTTGTTTATTTTTATTAATTGAATGCTATCAGCAGGGTCTAAAATTCCATAAATAATTGGAATTTCTTTGTATTCTGCATTAAGGTCTATTGTATTGTTGCATGAGGAGATTGTTAGAAGAAGTCCAATTAAAACAAACTCTACATACTTTATCATTGTGCAACTTTAGTTCACTATACTAGGTTAGATTTTACTGCTTTTTAAATCCTAAATTTCCTGTTATCTCTCCAGAAATCAACTCATTAATTGTAGCATCATCCATATCTCTTGTTTCTCTTTTGGTAAGTCTACTTGAGAATATTCCAACTCCACCTTCAATATTACTAAACTGAGGTTTAACCTGGGTTACAGCAGTGTTAGGTTGTGAGGTTTCAATTAAGGTTGCTAGTTGTTCCTCTGCAACAGAAAAATCTAAGTGCATTTCATTCAAAAGAATTCTATCAACATTATTGTTTGGTTGAACCTTTTTTGCGACGGTTTCAAAAAAGTTTTTACCATCTAATGCGCCTAATTTGAACGTAGATCCTGCACTTTGGGTAGGAGAAACTCCTGGAGTTATAACCCAAGTAACGGTTTTAAATGCTTCGGCTCCCGAAGTTTTATTTTTCTCGATAAAACTAAATTTTGCTTCAACTTCATACAATTCACTATTTTCTGCTACAACCCAGTCTAGTCTAAAAATATTATATATCCCATTACCTCTAGATAACCTTACTTTAGCAGTTACTGTTGGGTTAGTAACGTTAAAATCTCCTACTAGAGCCGTACTTGAGCTAGCAATTACTTCATCAGTTGATGTTTTTATTACTTCAAGCTTATAGGTAGCAGAAGGGTTTAAATTCGTGTTTTTTGGAATTCTATAAAGTAACTGATTAGGTCCAGCAAAAACACCTGATTCTTTAGAGACAGTATCCAATTCACACACAATTGCATTACCTGAAGAAAAATTAACAAAAGGTACAAGCTGAACTCTTAATGCATCTGGGTGATACAAGGAATCAGGTTCTTGTGCATCTAAAAAGGCACTACGGTTTTCACTTAAATATGCTTTGTTTACTTTTATGTATTGAATTGAATCTGATAAATTCAGAAGTCCATAAACCACTGTTATTTCTTCATAAGGTGCATTTATATCAAGATCTGTTGAACAGCTATAACTACCCAAAAGGAATACAACACCTAAAACGAATACAAAAATGTTCTTCATAGTCTACAAATATATGACTCTTACGAGCAATTAACATTATTTTAGCTCACATAAGCGTGTGATTTTCGTATTACAACTTTTCAAATACTATTTTTGATAAAAAAAACCACTATGTCCATTCATAAAGATGTAAAAAGAGTAACCACTCATGTTCTTCAAGAGATGAAGGATAAAAATGAAAAAATCAGCATGCTAACTGCTTATGATTTTAGCATGGCAAAAATTCTTGATGACAGTGGTGTTGATGTTTTGTTAGTAGGTGATTCTGCTTCAAACGTAATGGCCGGACATGAGACCACTTTGCCAATTACATTAGATCAAATGATTTACCATGCTTCATCGGTTGTGCGTGGCGTTGAGCGAGCTCTTGTTGTGGTTGATTTGCCTTTTGGATCCTATCAAGGGAATTCAAAAGAAGCATTGACTTCTGCAATAAGAATAATGAAAGAAAGTGGCGCCCATTCTGTAAAGCTAGAAGGTGGTTCAGAAGTAGAAGAATCGGTACGCAGAATTATTAGCGCTGGGGTTCCTGTTATGGGCCATTTAGGTCTTACTCCACAATCAATATACAAGTTTGGTACTTATACTGTTCGTGCAAAAGAAGAAGCAGAGGCGATAAAACTAAAAGAGGATGCCAAAATCTTGGAAGAAGCTGGTTGTTTTTCAATTGTACTAGAAAAAATTCCTGCAAAACTGGCTAAGGAAGTTCAGGACTCTATAAATATTCCAATAATTGGTATTGGAGCAGGCTCTGGCGTAGCAGGACAAGTTTTGGTAATACACGATATTTTAGGTTTAACAAAAGAATTTCATCCACGTTTTTTAAGGCGTTATTTAGATTTATATGCTGAAATTAAGGGAGCTGTTGAGAATTACGTTAAAGACGTTCGAAGCGGTGACTTTCCAGGTGAAAACGAACAATATTAGTAATTCAAACCTTTAAATTTTAATCCCATGAATAGCTATTTAGAGATTTTTTTATCAGCTTATTCAGGATATTGGAACTATTTAACAAATGAGATTCTAAACCCTAGTTGGAACAATTATTTTTATTGGCTAATTGCGCTTTCGCTGCTAGTTTGGTTAGCAGAAATAGCTTTTCCTTGGCGTAAAAGTCAATCTATAGTCAGAAAAGACTTTTGGCTTGATGGATTTTATATGTTTTTTAATTTTTTCATCTTCTCTTTAGTTCTTTACAATGGCGTGTCTATGGTGGGAGTTAAATTGTTTGAAAACCTTCTTAATTTAATTGGAATTCAAAACTTGGTAGCCATCGAAATAAGCCAACTACCAAGAATAATTCAACTTTTAATCATGTTTGTCCTTGCAGATTTCATACAATGGAACATACATAGACTATTGCACCGAATAGATTGGTTATGGCAATTTCACAAAGTGCATCATTCAGTTAAAGAAATGGGCTTTGCGGCTCATTTGCGTTTTCATTGGATGGAAACAGTCGTGTATAAAACACTTCAATATATTCCATTGGCTATGATAGGCTTTGGTATTTCAGATTTTTTTATAATTCACATTATTTCAATTTCCATCGGACATTTAAATCACTCCAACATTAACTTAAGTTATGGCCCTTTAAAGTACATTTTGAACAATCCCAAAATGCACATTTGGCACCATGCAAAGGAATTGCCTAAAGAAAGAAGATATGGCGTGAATTTTGGCTTATCTTTAAGTATTTGGGACTATCTGTTTAAAACCTCGTACTTGCCTTCTGATGGCAAGAATATTGAGCTGGGATTTGCAAATGATGAGAAATTCCAAACGACTTTTTGGAAGCAACTTTTAATTCCTTTTTTTCCTAAAAAATAAATATACTATACTTAAACTCATTAAAAGTTTATTAAACCATACTTATTCCTTTATAAACTTTCCAAAATGTTTCACACCCAAATCATCCGATAATTCTAACATATACACACCAGGTAAAAGAGATTTAATAGCTAGATTGGAACCATTAAGATTACCAGATTTTACTACTTGTGAAGATAAATTATAGACTTTGAATTGAGTTTGTGAATTAAATAGAGCTGTGTTTTTTATCCACAAATAATCTTTAACAGGATTTGGATACAATAATACCTCATATTGATACATTTTTGAATTATCCACTCCAACTCCGCTTTGTTGATTACAATAATTAATATCCTTTATACCATAGTTTTGAACACCACCTTTGAATTGACATCTTAATTCAACTGAACTATGATACTCGAAATAATTAGAGAAAGAGTCTTGCCATAATATATTTATGCTAAAACCCACACCTTCCACAAAATAATGCCCAGAACGTGGTTGTTTAGGTTTATATTTATCAATATACACCACTCTTTTTTTAATTTCTTTATCAAAAAGTACAGTATCAATAGGAAACCAATGATCATATATTCTATAGTAAACGCTATCACCTTTGGAAACATTCATGGTTGAAACAATATACTCAACGGTATCTGTTATATTTTTTGAATACAAGGTGCCACTTGTTGTATCCTCTCTAAATAGAACTGTCGTTCCAAAGTCTCTTTCTAGTATTTTCCAATTAACCATGTCAATGGTGGTATCTGAAGTGATTTTTAAAGGAGATGTAGAACAACTACCTGGTGTATTATAACAAACATACCAAACGGTAGAGTCCTTCCCAAAATAGGATTCATATTGGCTGAAAAGTTTAAGTTGAACACTTATTAAAGATAGTAGAAGGAAAATTTTAAAATATCGCATGAATATTTTTTTTAATTTCTGTTTTTTAAAATTAAAAAAAAAAATGACTCTGACAATCTGTTATTAGGTATTCCTAGAATTTATAATTAGTTGAATCAACCAAGCAAATAGAATTAGTATCAAACAACCAACTACATTCAACCACAAATAAGCCAATTCAATTACTTCATATCTATCTAATAAAAATAGGGTGATTACAAGTCCTTCAGCAATTAAAGCAGCAACGAAAACTGCATTTGCTTTAATAAATTTAATGTAAAATGCTGATAGAAAAACTCCCAAAATTGTACCATAAAAAAGGGAGCCTAAAATATTAACCGCTTGAATTAAATTATCCAACAATTCAGCCAAAGTGGCGAAAGTTATAGCCAAAATCCCCCAACCAACTGTAAATAATTTTGAAGCATTAACATAATGTCTGTCGCTTGCTGTTTGTTTGAAATTTCGCTTATAAACATCAATAACTGTTGTACTGGCTAATGCGTTTAACTCTGACGAAGTAGATGACATTGCTGCAGAAAAAATCACTGCTAATAGCAATCCAACTAAACCAACGGGCATATTGTTCATTACCCAACCAATAAATACATAATCTGTATCTTTTGTTACGGTTTTTGGGTTAATCGATTTTATTAAATCCTTGGCTTCTGTTCTTACCAGCTCTCCTTCACTTTCTAATCGCTGGGCTTCTATTTTGCTTGATTCAACAATAGACTCATCATCACTCCTTAGTCCTTCAACCATGGTTGTTAATGCAGCTTTTTTATCCTCTTGGATTTGAAAATATTCTGTTTCTAATTGATTCCAATCTTCAACATATTCTGAAGCTTTTACTTCTTTGGTTGCAGCCTCATTAAAGATTATTGGTGCTGCGTTAAATTGATAAAACACAAAAACCAAAACTCCAACTAAGAGTATAAAAAACTGCATTGGAATCTTTAATAGTCCGTTAAAAAGCAGTCCAAGTCTACTTTCTTTAATTGATTTTCCATTTATGTACCTCGAAACTTGACTTTGATCTGTCCCAAAATAACTTAAGGCTAAAAACAACCCCCCTGTTATACCCGTCCAAAAGGTATAACGATTGTTTAAATCAAAACTAAAATCAATAGCATTTAAGCGATCCATTTTACCTGCAATATGGAATGCTTCACTTAGTGAGACATCTGGTTTTAACAAGGCAATAAGCATGCAAAAAGCCACACCCATCCCAGTAAATATGACAATCATTTGCTGCTTTTGAGTCTGTGAAACGGCCTTAGTACCTCCAGAAACTGTATACAATATGACTAAAACTCCAATTATCAGGTTAGTTTGCCACAAGTGCCAATCCAGAATAGTTGAAAGAATAATAGCTGGTGCATAAATCGTTATTCCAGCAGCCAAACCTCTTTGCAATAAAAATAAGGAGGCTGTTAGAATTCTTGTTTTTAAGTCAAAACGTGACTCAAGTAATTCATAAGCGGTATATACTTTTAGCTTGTAGTACAGCGGTATAAAAGTAACCGACAGAATAATCATTGCTATGGGCAATCCGAAGTAAAACTGAACGAATCGCATCCCATCAGCATAAGCTTGCCCTGGTGTGCTTAAAAAAGTTATTGCGCTGGCTTGTGTTGCCATTACCGATAAGCCAATTACATACCAAGGCATGGTTTTACCGCCTAATAAGTAACTGTCTAAGTTAGCATGTTTTCTATTTTTCCAAATTCCATAACCAACAATGGTAAAAAGGGTAACGACCAATACAATCCAATCAATTGGGCTCATGAAAAATATCTGCTAAATAGGTAAAATACAATAATACAAATCACAAGATTTATCGCAACCACTATGTATGCATTTTTCCAGGATTTGACAATAGGAGGTTTATCGTTACTCATTATTCTAATTCGTTTTCAGATCCCAAGGCAATCATATTTGCTAGCAATCTATATGCCCCAGGAACACCTGCAGGTAATTCTCTAAAAAATGAAAGTCCGGTATAAACATAAAAACCTTTGCCATAAGTAGCTACCAAAAGACTCCCCTTTTTTGGAGTTTCTCCAGGATCATTCATTTCCAAAATATTAACATACTCACTTGCCCATTCATTGGGGAAATATAATCCTCGTTCTTGAACCCATCCTTCAAAATCCGCAGCTGTTATTTTATTAGGGAAGTTTAACACAGGATGATTTTGAGCAACTAGTTTAACTTTAGCATTTTCATCAGTAACTCGATCTCTACTTAAAGTTAAAGGATATGGTGCAAAGTCATTCATAACCAAACGATGGCTAGTGTTGTATTGAACAATTAGATTACCTCCATTCTTCACATACTCTAATAATTTGGGATTATCAACTGCTAAACGTTCCACAGTATTGTAGGCACGTATTCCAACAAAAACAGCATCAAAATTCTTCAAATTAGCTGTTGCGATTTCGTTTTCTTCAATAACGGTGATATTGTACCCAAGTAAGGCTAGGTAATTTCCAACATCGTCTCCTGCTCCGTTTATATAACCAATGTTTGTTCCTCTAGTTTCAAGCTCTAAATTAACTAGACTAATCGTTGCCTCTGGAAAAAGTGTTTGAGTTGGGATATGGTCATATTCGATACGCTCAATTCCTTTGGTAAATTTCTCAGTGCCTGATACAAATTCAATTTTTAACATTTCGGCACTCTGCTTTCCTGGAGGTATTATTCGAAATATTGCCGTTTGTTCCTCGCCTTGTCGCTCAAAGCTCATTTCCAGTTTAGATGGCTTGATTTTCCATTTTTTAGGCACAATTGGCTCCAAAATTCCTGAAACATTATCTTTTCCGGCTATAACAGTCACTTCAATTTGCTTTTCAACACCTGGAGTAATTAACACATTCTCCTTTACATTTAACATTACTTTAGGTGTAATTGCAATTGGTCGCTGAATTTCTCCTTTAACAGGATCGGTAGTTTTGTAGTAAATCGGAACCTCAATAGTATAGTTCGACTTTTTCATACTAAAGGTCACTTTTGCTACTAATGGTTGTTTGTTCTCGGGTGTACCAATCAATTCTGTTTTCTCTACTGTAAACAATCCAAATTTACCCTCTTTAGCTAACCAATATGGAGAAGAGTTAGAAGCAGTTTCAGAAATTTGTTGTGTAGACTCAATCTCAAATTTACTGTTACGCTTCAACATTTTTACCGTTAGAGAATCACTACCATTGGGCCAGGTGATTTTCTCCAAATACACTTTTTGTTCAGAGCGATTAATTGCCTCAATTTTATAGGTGATTTCTTGGCCCGAACTTACTTCAAATTCATCTGTAGAAGCTTCAATAAAAAGTCCTAAGCAATCTTGAATAATTTCTTGCAACTCATTTTTCTTTTTATCAATTAAATGCTGATTCTTTTTATCATTTATCTTAGATAATTTGTCGTAAGCAGTATTTAGAAGATATATTGAATTAAAAGGTTCTTTTGGATCGTAGTTACGAGCAATAGTCTCCATTAGAATTTCAATTTCGTCCCCACCTGCTACTCTATTCCAAGTAAAATCTAATCCTCCAAAAACGCCTTCTTTACCAGATAAGTTTTCCCAAATTTCTAAGTATTCTAATTGTTCACCTCGACTTCCTGAGCTTCCAAATCCTTGACTTTTATGTTGTGTTCTACTTTGAGCTGCAATTTCCGTGTAAGATGTTCCCAAAAGTGGGTCATATGCTCCAACATCAATTATTGTTAGACCTGTGGTATCAAAATCTTCTCCTCTGTAAAACCAATAGGAAGTATTCCATGCCAATTTTTTACTTTGCCAAGTATCTAAAGTTTTTAATTGAGATGAATATGATTTTGGATTTGCAGCCATAGAAAATGCTTCGGCTGCTAGCATGGCAGAAGCAGTATGGTGACCGTGAGTGGTTCCTGGAGTTTGATTGAAGCGAGTGATTATTACGTCGGGTTTAAATTTTCGTATTACTCTTACAACATCCTCTAACACTTCGTCTTTTCCCCAAATTTCAAAGGTCTCTTTAGGGTTTTTTGAATAACCAAAATCTCGTGCTCGTGTAAAAAATTGCTGTCCGCCATCAACTCTACGTGCTGCTAATAATTCTTGGGTTCGTATAACGCCTAATTGTTCTCCAATTTCAGAACCTACTAAATTTTGTCCACCATCACCGCGAGTTAAGCTCAAATAGGCAGTATTAAGCATTTTCCCTTTAGATAAGTAGGCAATTAAACGAGTATTTTCATCATCAGGATGAGCTGCAACGTATAAAACATTGCCTAAAACCTGAAGTTTTTCAATTTTCTTCTGAATTTCAGAGGAACTGGGTTGTTTGGGTTGAGCAAAAGCTGTAACTAAAAATAATAATGCTAAAAAGCTGGTAATTAAATATTTCATTCGATTCAATTTTTACAACTTCCGTATCATATGACGATATGTTGTAGATGAATTTGTTACTTTAAGTAAGTATAGCCCCGAAGATAAGTTTCTCAAATCAATTGTGTTGCGTTCATTGCTTAGAAATTCTTGCTCAACAACTTCTCCTTTGAGGTTTACAATTACAATTTCTGTGAAATCCGTATCCAAAAAATCAATATTCAAAAAATTATTTACAGGATTTGGGTATACTAGTGCAACATTCTCTTTGTTTTCAGCAGAGGCAATTACATCGCAATAATCTAAGCTTTCACAAACTCTAAATTTGATGTTATCCTTACGTGCAATATAAATTTCTCCAGGGCAAGCAGTGTTACAGCCATCTCGATGTCCACTTACTACACCTAGTAAATTATCATTAGCATTTGGGTGGTTAAAGTAATCATAAGGGTCTAATAATTCTTTATTCAGCTTCCAGGCAATCAATTTTTCAATACTTCTTAATGAAGTGTCTGTTGGTTCTACATTATCATAATTACCTAAAAGGCAAACACCCATAGTTCCATTATTCTTTCCGCAATAATGAGCACCTTGTATGTTGTCTTCTTCAAAAGTCCCTTTCCCATCGCGACCATCAAACACTGTCCCATTTTGTGCTACCACAAAATTATACCCTATATCATCCCAATTATTGGTTTCGGTATGGTAGATATAGATGTTTCTAACAACGTTGATATAATTCGTGTCCGTATTTGAACCAGCACTGTGATGAAGAATAACGTGGTTAACTTCAATTGAAGTAGGTCTATTTTTAGGTTCAGGTAAACCTGCGCGCCAAACGCTTTGATCTATCGACTCAGGCTTATCGTTGACCAAGCTTTTTTCAAAATTTTTATTGGAACTATTCGCTACATATGGTGGCGTATATATCAAATTTACAACTACTTCCCTATCAGATCTAGTTGAATACACTCCAAATTGAACACCAGGTTTTTGTAATATTATCAGGTTACTGCTTAGCCGTTCATTATTCAGAACATCAGCATCTTCAATCAATGGTGTTTTTTCTCCTTCAACTTCTACAAACAATCCATCAAAAGTTTGACCATTAGGTATTTCTACATTAATTGCGGTAAAAGGGCTTTTGCTTTGAAAAGGTGTTTCTTTTTTATTTGCAACCAAAGTAAGCTGTATCTTTTTATTGAATTCGTTACTTTCGTCCAATACAATGACACGCTCATCCCATTTGTTTTGTGATAGAACTGTTGCTGGCAGTAAAAGAAGAAGTAAAATGATTCGAAACATATTAATACAAACGTTTAAAAGGTTCAATTGGTTTACTATGCGCAAAATACAGATTTTAACTAAAGCTACTTCTATTTTATGCATATCAATGCTATTACTTTTTGTTGGTTGTGCAAAAGAAGAAGGAAATGGTTTTTTACGCTATAGTTTTACTTCAGATAACGCTAATTCAGGATTCCTGAATTTTAATTCTGGTTATTTCACAGTGAAACAAGCAAATTTTACTGGAAATATTAAAGGTGTAGCATCTAGTTCTTACAATTTACTGGTTACTAATAAGGTTAAAATAATTAGTTCATCTCGTGAAATTGGTAATGAGGAAATACCCGTAGGAAAATATCAAAACGTGTCTATTAGTTTTAAAATAGGGCAAAATCAAGCAAACTTAGATCCTGGTTTATCACTAACTGGAGAGTTCACTGATAACAGCAATCAAAAAATACCTATTCAGCTTAATTTTTCTGAAGAATTCACAAGTACATTAAGTTTTTCTGAAAAAGTTACTTTTCAAACTGATCAAAAAACTACAGCGGTAGTTAGTTTAGATGTTCAAACTCTTTTTTCAACTATAACCAAAACGGAATTAACTAATGCAGTTAGAGTTAATGGAGCTATTATAATTGCTGTTGACCCAAATTTCGAATTGTACCAAAAGGTTCAAGCTCAATTGCCTAAATCATTGGAATTATCCTTTAGATAACTACCAGTTTATTGGCTCCTTTTTCTGTGAAATCAGCAATCTGTTGGCCTGAGAAAATGGTCTCGAGCCAAAAAATCCATTATAGGCTGAAAATGGTGATGGATGAGGAGAATTGATAATAAAATGTCGACTTGTATCTATACGTTTACCTTTCTCTTTGGCATAATTTCCCCATAAAACAAACACCACTCCGTCGCAATTATTATTTATTGTTTGGATAACTGTATCAGTAAAAATTTCCCAACCTCTATTTCTATGGGAAGCTGGTGTATGTGAACGCACAGTTAAAATGGCATTTAACATTAATACCCCCTGGTCAGCCCAAGGTGTTAAGTCACCAGATTTTGGAATCAATTTTCCAATATCTTCAGCTAGTTCTTTATAAATGTTAGCCAATGAAGGAGGTGGCTTCACTCCTTCTGGAACCGAAAAACTTAGTCCATTTGCTTGGCCTGGTCCATGGTAGGGATCTTGTCCTACAATTACTACTTTAACTTTGTTTATAGGACACAAGTTAAAGGCCTTAAAAATATCACTACTTTTTGGGTAAATTGTAAAGCCATTTTTAAGCTCAGCCTCTAAATAGTTCTTAAGCTCTATCCAATACGATTTCTTGAACTCTTTCTCTAAAGCTTTATGCCAAGCAGGATCTAATGATTCTTTTATTTTAGACATTCCTTATGAAAGCCATTGTTCGACATCTTCTTTTGATGGCATATCAACAGTTAATTTGAATTTCTTACGGAGTCCACCTAAGTCATTAAACAATTTGCTAGGCTTTGTCGCTTTAAGTTCATCAACGGTTGTAATTGCTAAATGTTCAAATACTGGTAACCAATCTGCTGGAATTCCATGATCTGAAAGTAATTTTGGGATATTAATCTCCACTTTCTTTTCTGGACGCATTTGAGGGAAAAACAACACCTCTTGAATGGAACTTTGATTCGTCATTATCATCGCCAATCGGTCGATTCCAATTCCTAAACCTGCTGTTGGTGGCATTCCGTATTCAATCGCACGTAAAAAGTCTTCGTCTAATACCATTGCTTCGTCATCTCCACGTTTTCCAAGTGCAACTTGCTCCTCAAAACGGGCACGTTGGTCTATTGGATCATTAAGCTCAGAAAATGCGTTGCAAATTTCCTTTCCATTACAAATTGCTTCAAAACGCTCAACCAACCCCGGCTTATCAGCATGTTTTTTAGCCAAAGGCGACATTTCAACTGGGTATTCAGTAATAAAGGTTGGCTGAATTAATTTTCCTTCACATTTTTCTCCAAAAAGTTCGTCAATTAATTTACCCTTACCCATTGTTTCATCAACAGGTACACCTAAGTCTTTACAAACAACACGTAGTTGCTTTTCATCCATGCCATCAACATTCACTCCTGTGAAATGCTCAATAGCTTCAAACATGGTATATCGTTTCCAGGGTCGCTCAAAATTAATTTCATTTTCACCAACTTGAACAGTGGTTTTTCCATAAAGTGCTAAAGCAATGTTTTCAACCATTTCTTCTACCAAGTTCATCATCCACTCATAATCCTTATAGGCAACATAAAGTTCCATTTGAGTAAATTCTGGATTATGAAAACGGCTCATCCCTTCATTTCTAAAATCCTTTGCGAATTCAAAAACTCCGTCGTAACCACCTACAATTAGACGTTTTAGATATAATTCATTTGCAATTCGCAAATAAAGTGCCATGTCTAAGGTATTGTGGTGTGTTTTAAATGGTCTTGCTGCAGCACCACCATAAAGTGGTTGCAGAATTGGAGTTTCAACTTCTAAGTACCCTTTATCCCCAAGGAAATTACGCATTGTGCTAACCAATTTTGCTCGTTTTTTGAATACTTCACGAACTTCTGGATTCACAATTAAATCTACATAACGTTGGCGATAGCGACGCTCTGGATCAGTAAAAGCATCGAAGGTTTCGCCTTCTTTTTCTTTAACAACTGGTAATGGTTTTAATGATTTCGTTAGAAGAATGAATGAAGTAACGTTTATTGTAATTTCACCTGTTTGCGTGGTAAAAACGTAGCCATTAACTCCTAAAATATCGCCTAAGTCAACTAGTTTTTTAAATACTTCATTGTACATGGATTTATCTTCCTCTGGACAAATCTCATCTCTGTTAAAGTACAATTGAACACGACCGGTTGAATCTTGAAGTTCGGCAAATGAAGCTTTTCCCATTATTCGGCGACTCATTAATCGTCCGCCAATGCTAATGTTTTTGTAGCCAAGCTTATCCTTTTCATAGTTATCGTTTATGTCCTTTGCGGTAACGTTAACCTTAAATTCTCGTGCTGGATATGGGTCAATACCCATTTTTCTAAGTGCAACAAGTTTTTCTCGTCTGTGAATTTCTACTTCGGATAAATGCATGGATGTTTTTAATTAGGGTGCAAAAATAACATTAAGCAACTAAAATCACTTAATTATCGGCGAAGCATCTTGGTATTTTTTACATTAGCGGAAAATCAACCCCCAATAGATGAAGATTAGTGGTTTCACAATGGTAAAAAATGCAACTAAATTGTACTATCCAATTGGAGAGTCAATTGCTTCTATTTTACCAATAGTGGATGAATTTATAGTTGCCCTAGGCGATTGCGACGAAGATGATCATACTCGAGATGAAATTTTAAAACTAAACAGCGATAAAATTAAGATTATTGACACCGTTTGGAATTTAACGGAGTATCCAAGAGGTATGGAAAATGCACACCAAACGGATATTGCAAAATCTCATTGCTCAGGAGACTGGCTAATCTATCTTCAAGCCGATGAGGTAATTCATGAAAATGACTTCAACACCATTAAAAAAGCATGTGAACTTTATAAAGATGACCCTAAAATTGAAGGCCTATTATTCAAATACAATCATTTTTGGGGCGATTACAACCATGTTCACCGTTCGTATGGCTGGTATCCCCATGAGATTAGAATTGTTAAAAACGATAATGATATTCATTCTTATGAGTCGGCCCAAAGCTTTAGGCGCATACCTAATTTTGATGGAAAAAGTTATAGAACAAAGGAAGGTTCAAAAAAACTAAATGTAGCCTTAATTGACGCTTATATTTACCATTACGGTTGGGTTCGTCCACCAAAATATATGCAGAATAAAAAATATGCCTTAGACACAGTTCATCATGGAACAGCTGGTGCAACAAACATTAACAAAAATTTTGCTAATGAGTTTGATTATGGTCCTCTTGATAAAGTCCCCCGTTATTCAGGAACACACCCAAAAGTAATGGTTAATAAAATAAAGCAGTTTGATTGGGGAAATAAGGTTCGCCTTGATGGAGATTATCCTACAAACAGAAAACTCTTCAAACATGAAATGCCCAAATCAAAATTAATCACTTGGCTCAACAAAACATTTATGCCAAATTATACTTTAGGAGGTTTTAAAAACTATAATCTGGTTAAAAAGATTCCTAATACTTAACTCATGGGTTTATTATTAGGAATACTTTTTGGTTTTGTTTTGTTTTTTGTGGCTACAATCATGTTTGTTCGACTAATAGCTGCTTTTTTAGGCTATGTTGGACTATCCTTCAACATAAGTATTCCGTATTTTATGTATTTCGAATTCTTTCCAAAGCATCTAAGCCGAAATGACGTTGAAATTTTAAATAAGTATTTCACCTATTATAAAAAATTAAGTCCTAGGCTAAAAAAGAGTTTTGAAAAACGAGTTGCAAGAGTGTTACGGGCTAAAACTTTTCATCCAAGAGAAGATTTAGAAATCACCAATGAAATGCGGGTTTTAATTTCTGCCTCATTGGTTCAACTAACTTTTGGCTTAGCTAAATATGTAATTAAGCCTTTTAAAGATATCTTTATTTACCCGGATAAATATACCAGCGTAATTACTAAAAAAGGGAATTTAGGGGAGGTGAATCCAAATGGCGCAGTGGTGTTTTCCTGGAAACATTTTTTAGCCGGCTATGTGGATCCAAATGATAATATAAATCTTGGTTTACATGAATTTTCACATGCTTTGTTAATTGCTTCTCAGCGATTAATGTTTAATGATAAGCGCTTTGACAAATATTTTGGAAATTGGGAAGAAGATGGAATGTCCGATTTCATAGCCCTTCGAAAAGGAACAGAAAAGTACTTTAGAGAGTATGGAGGAACAAATAAGCTCGAGTACTTTGCAGTTTGCTGTGAATACTTTTTTGAAACTCCTGAACAATTTAAAAAACTAAAACCTAAATTATATCGTTCAATGGTTCTAGTGCTGGGTCAAGATCCTTTGAAAATTGGACTATCTCAGCAGCAAAAGATTTTAGATTAAGTGTGTTTATTAATTCCTTCGAATAATTAATCTGGAAGGCTGAGATGTAGCATAATAACTTTGTTTCAGCCGTTGCTCATATTCTATAGAAGCTATTATACTTTCAATATCTCTTTCAGTTTCTAAATCGTATTCACTTTTTAGATTATGACCAAAAACTCTAGCTAATCCTTGCCAAAAGAAAGCAGTTACATTGCCTCTCATTCCTTGCAAAACCTCATACCCAGTATTACCCGTTTGACGGTCTAACAATTTAATAAGAATAGCACCTTGCGTTGTGGTCAAATCTTTCAAACTTCCCTCAAACTCCTCTCGTATTTCCTGCTCCTTTTGCTTTGCAAGTCCTTTTTGATCTTTACGTTTATCAACTGAAGCCAATTCCTTCTCTAGTTCAATAAATTTTTGTGATGCAACTTGCGCATAAGGCCAAACCTTGCGAACATCTCTTCGTAACTTATCGTATTTACGTCTTTCTGATTCACTTTTAAATATTCGAGTTGATTGAATAATCACACCGTTTAAAGACACTACAGGAATAGTGTCACCATCAATAATTACAGCTGGAACAACTTGAACCTGTGAAAAAGTAGAAGTTGAAATCAAAACAGCTAAGAATATGTATATTAAATGTTGCATTGTTATGATCTATAGAGCAATTTTAATGGCTTAATTTACGCACAATCGAAAAATATTAGGTGAAACTATCTATTTTAATAACCCAATAATCAAACTATTATTATCAACTTAGAGTACCAAATTAGTAAAAGGTTAAATGGAAAGCGCAGAAAACGACAAAGAAAAGAAGGAAATACTAAATAAGTATAAGGCCTTACTGCGTGCTTGCAAGCCAACAATTACTCGTTCAGACAAGCGCCAAATACGCTTAGCCTTCGAAATGGCTTCTGAAGCGCATAAAAACATGCGTCGAAGATCTGGTGAACCTTATATTCTTCATCCACTTGCAGTTGCATTAATTGTGGCAAAGGAAATTGGCCTAGGAACTACCTCAATTATGTGTGCTTTACTGCACGATGTAGTAGAAGATACCGACATCACATTAGAAGACCTTGAGCACGAGTTTGGCAAAAAAGTAGCTCAAATAGTTGATGGATTAACCAAAATATCGGGGGTTTTTGACAATACAAGCTCCTTGCAAGCAGAAAATTTTAGAAAAATGCTGCTTACAATGGCCGATGACGTTCGAGTAATTTTAATAAAAATTGCAGACCGTTTGCATAATATGCGAACATTAGAATCGATGCCACGAGACAAGCAATTAAAAATCTCCTCAGAAACATCGTACTTATATGCTCCTTTAGCCCACCGTCTAGGTTTATATGCTTTAAAATCAGAGTTAGAAGATTTAAGCATGAAATACACTGAGCAAGGGACTTATAAAACCATTGCTAGAAAACTTGCTGAAACAAAAGACAATAGAGGGAAATTTATAAAGAGTTTTATTGCACCAATAAAAGAAAAATTGGAGGAAGATGGAATACAGTTTAAAATCTTTGGACGCCCCAAGTCAATTCATTCTATATGGAATAAAATGAAGAAAAAAGGCGTCCCCTTCGAAGAAGTATATGACCTTTTTGCAGTAAGAATAGTTATTGATACCATCCCTGCCAAGGAAAAAGCAGAATGTTGGAAAGTGTATTCCATAATTACCGATAGTTACCAACCTAGTCCAGATAGATTGAGGGATTGGATTTCAACGCCAAAAGCAAATGCTTATGAAGCTCTGCATACAACAGTTATGGGCCCAAGCGGAAGTTGGGTAGAAATTCAAATTCGTACAGTTCGTATGGATGAAATTGCTGAGAAGGGTTTTGCTGCTCACTGGAAATACAAGGAACAAAAGGCCAATCACGATAATTCTCTAGAAGATTGGATTGGAAAAATTCGTGAAATGCTTTCAAATCCAGATGGCAATGCATTAGATTTTGTGGATGATTTTAAAATGAACCTCTTTACTGACGAGATATTTATTTTCACCCCAAAAGGAGATTTAAAAAAGCTTCCTGCCAATTCTACGATTCTAGATTTTGCATATGAAATTCATACTGATATTGGCAGTAGTTGTATTGGAGCTAAAGTAAATCACAAACTGGTTCCCATAAGTTTTAAACTTAGCAATGGCGATCAAGTTGAAATTATAACAAGTAACAAACAAAAACCAAAAGAAGATTGGATACAACTTGTTGCAACTGCCAGAGCAAAGTCAAAAATTAAAAGCTCTTTAAAGGAGGAACTTAAGAGAATTGCTACCGACGGAAAAGAAATTTTAGAGAGGAAGTTAAACAACTTAAAAATCGATTCAAGTGTCGAGTCCTTAAACAAGTTGACTCATTTTTTTCACCTTCCAAATATTCAAGACTTATATTATAGGGTTGGAAAAGGAAGGGTTGATACAAAAGAGCTAAGGGTGTTTCAGGAATCTGAAAAAGTAGTAAAAGATAATACGCCTGAGCGAATTAATAAAGCGAAGGTTCAAAAATATGTAAAGAATAAAAAAGATGAGCAAGCAGATCACTTAGTAATTGGAGATGGATTAGCCAAGGTTGATTACAAGATGGCACCATGTTGTAATCCTATACCCGGAGATGATGTTTTTGGATTTATAACAATTAACGAGGGAATAAAAATTCATCGTACTAATTGTCCAAATGCCGAAAAGTTAATGAGCAACTTTGGATATAGAGTTGTTAAAGCTCATTGGACGAATCCAAAAATTGTAGATTTCTTAGCAGGTTTAAAAATTACAGGTATTGATGATGTTGGCGTAATCAATAATATCACCAAAGTAATTTCGAACGATTTTTCAGTAAATATGCGCTCAATTACTGTTGAAAGCAATGATGGAATTTTTGAAGGATTGATTATGGTTTATGTTAATGACACGAAGCATCTTGATGAATTGAAGAAAAAACTTCAAAATGTGAATGGTATTATGTCGATTACTCGATTTGAAAGCCAACAAAGTAAAAATTAACAAACAAATACAATACCTTTGAGCCGCCTAATAAAATGCGGGGCATGATAAACGAAAAAGTAAGAAAAGAAGTAGAAGTTGTGTTTTCGGCTTATCTTGAAAAAAGAAAGCTTAGAAAAACTCCTGAACGCTATGCTATTTTAGATGAGATTTATAGTCGTACCGACCATTTTGATGTGGAATCTCTCTACGTACATATGAAAGATCGAAATTACAGAGTGAGCAGAGCAACGGTATACAATACTTTACAACTACTTATCGACTGTGATCTTGTTATTAAGCATCAATTTGGTCAAAATACGGCCCAATTTGAAAAATCATACGGGTTTAAGCAGCACGACCATTTAATTTGTATAGATTGTGGTCGCGTTTTAGAGTTTTGTGATCCAAGACTGCAACAAATTCAGTCGATGATGGGAGATATTTTAGGGTTTAAAATAACTCATCATTCTTTAAACTTATATGGTGCTTGTGTAAATAATGAGTCCAAAGAATGTAAACATTACCTCGAAGCAAAAAAACCAACTAATACAGAAGCAAATTAAAAGATGGAAATAACATTAGATAGTTCAAAGCAATTTCCGATTGTACATTTAAAAGGCAATTTTAATAGCCATAATGATAGTACTAATCTTATCAAGATTATTGAGGAGGAAGTTCTTACAAATATCTCAAAATTTGTTGTTGATTTATCTGAGCTTCAATACATGAGTAGTGTTGGTATTGGAGCATTAATTACGGTTTTAACTAAAACTAGACGTGAAAACGGTGATTTAATTCTTACCAACTTGAATGATCATGTAAAAAAATTATTAGTGATGACCAAAATCAGTTCAATTTTTGAGGTTGAAGAAGATTTGGACAAAGCATTAAATACTCTTAAAAATTCTAAATAATACTAAATGCCAGTTGATGTACTACTTGGCCTCCAATGGGGAGACGAAGGAAAAGGAAAAATTGTTGATGTTTTAAGCACAAAATACGATGTTATTGCTCGTTTTCAAGGCGGACCCAATGCGGGTCACACACTTGAATTTGAAGGTCAAAAACACGTTTTGAATACTATTCCTTCTGGAATTTTTTGTAAGGGTGTTATAAACTTAATCGGTAATGGTGTAGTTATTGATCCTATTACCTTAGAAAAAGAAATTGAAAAATTAGAACCGTTTGGAGTAGATCCATATACTTCAGGGAATTTAATTGTTTCTAAAAAAGCGCACTTGATTATCCCAACACATAAGTTTTTAGATGCCGCATCTGAAGCTATAATGGGAGACAAGAAAATTGGTAGCACATTACGTGGAATCAGTCCAACATACCAGGATAAAATGGGAAGAAAAGGCTTAAGAGCTGGAGACACCATTCTACCTAATTTTCATGAACTTTATACCACGCTAAAGGAAAGACATTTAAAAATGTTAGACCAGCTTAATTTCGACTATTCAGATCTTGAAAAAGAAGAAAAGAAGTGGTTTAGTGCGATAGAAAATCTTAAAAAATTAAAACTAGTTGAAGGTGAATTTTTCATAAACGAGCAACTAGCCGCAGGTAAAAGTGTTTTGGCAGAAGGAGCGCAAGGAACTTTACTAGACATTGACTTTGGTTCATATCCTTATGTAACTTCTTCAAATACTGTAACTGCAGGAGCCTGCACAGGATTAGGTATACCTCCATCAAGCATTAAAAATGTAATTGGAATTTTTAAAGCATATTGTACAAGAGTTGGTAGTGGGCCTTTCCCATCGGAACTTGAAGATGCCGTTGGTATAAAATTAGGTGAAAAAGGTCACGAATTTGGCGCTACTACAGGAAGAAAAAGACGTTGCGGTTGGATTGATATTCCAGCATTAAAATACGCTATTATGCTTAATGGAGTAACTGAATTAGTTATGACAAAAGCTGATGTTTTAAGCGGATTTGAAAACATAGCAGCTTGTGTAGGTTACAACCAACTTGGTAAAGAAATTTATCATTTCCCATCTAATTTAGCTCAAACCGATGTAGAACCAATCTTTCAAAGCATAACAGGCTGGGAAGAGGAGCTAACTGAAATGCGAACTACGGAAGAACTTCCTGCAACGGTTATTGACTACATAAACTATTTGGAAAAAGAGCTTGATACGGAAATCAACTACTTAAGTGTTGGTCCAGATAGGGAGCAAATGATTGACCTAAAAAAGTAATGCGCTATTTTGTTGAACTTGCATTTAATGGCTCCAACTTTAATGGTTGGCAACGTCAGCCGAATGCTCCAACAGTTCAACAAAAGTTGAATGAATGCTTTTCAACCTATTTACAGCAAGATGTTGATTTAATGGGTTGCGGTAGAACTGACACCAGTGTTCATGCTAAGCAGTTTTATGCTCATTTCGATGTGAATAATTCATTGCCTGAGAAAGCCCTGTTTCATTTAAACAGCATGCTCCCTTCGGATATTGCTCTTAAAAGATTTATTGAAGTTGAAGATGATAATCACGCACGTTTTGATGCAACTCATCGAGAATATCAATATCGAATTATCTCAAAAAAAGACCCTTTTGAAATTAACAGCGCATTATTAATTCATGATAATTTAGATGTTCGTGCAATGAATAAAGCCGCGAAGTTAATTATCGGAAATCATCATTTTGGAGCTTTTGCTCGGGCTATGGAGAATCAAATTACCTATTTATGTGATGTTAGCTATGCTTTTTGGATGGAGGAAGAGGACGTTTTGACTTTCACAATTGCAGCTAATCGTTTCCTTAGAAACATGGTAAGGGCCTTAGTAGGAACTTTTGTTGATATTGGCAGAGGTAAAATTTCTGCAGAGCAAATTCTATCCATTTTAGACTCCAAAGACCGCAGTAATGCTGGCTCATCAGTAGCTGGAGAAGGGCTGTATCTCACTCAAGTCGAGTATCCATATATCAAATAGTTTTCAACATTATTCACATCGTTCGTTCTATTTCAAAAAGTTTGTAACTTTCAACCTTAATTGTGATAAAAGAGAAAAGATATGTCAAAGTTTGATAATAAGGATAAACAAGAGATCTTCTCCAAAAAAGTAAGAGCAGGTAAAAGAACCTACTTTTTTGATGTAAGAACTACACGTTCAGAAGATTTTTATTTGACCATCACTGAAAGTAAAAAACGATTCCCAGACGGAACTTTTGAGAAGCATAAAATTTTCCTTTATAAAGAAGATTTCGCAAATTTTGTAGAAAACTTACAAGAGACTCTTGATTATATTAAAGATAAATCACCTGCTTTTGATGAGGAGGGAAACCTAGATGAGACTCTTCACATTGCTAATAGGCCTAAAACCTATGAAGATGGTGAAGAAGAAATGCCATCTATTGCAGCGGAGTCTGACAACAGTTCGAACTACTAAACAACACTATTTTTCTCGAATCATTTTATGAATGTATTAACTGAAGAACACAACTTCCTCGGACTGGAAGCGTCATTATCAAATTTCGAAAAATCCAAATATGTCATACAACAGGCCCCTTTTGAAGCTACTTCGTCTTATTTAGAAGGCTCTAAATTTGGTCCCAAAGCAATTATTGAAGCATCGAAATTTGTAGAGTTTTACGACCCTGAATTGGATACCCAAGCTTGCGAAGACGGTATTTGCACTCTTGCCGCAATGGACTTCAAAGACATGGAAGGTGAGCAAGCGGTTAATTTAATTCGCCAAAATACTGAAGAACTTTTAGCCAAAGGCAAACATGTAATTACCATTGGTGCTGAGCATACCATAACCTTTGGCTGTGTGCAAGCCTATCATAAAAAACACCCCAAGATGTCGCTTTTGCAATTGGATGCTCATAGCGACTTAAGAGGCACTTATGAAGGCTCTAAATATTCGCATGCCAGTGTTATGGCGCGAGTTCACGACTTAAATATTCCTATTTCTCAAGTTGGAATACGAGCACAATGTATTGAAGAAGCCGAATTGATTAAAAAATCTTCAATTATTCATACTTGGTACAATCATCAAATTCAACTGAATGATAATTGGCAAGAAGATGTGGTGAAATCCTTGAATGATGAGGTGTATATTACCATTGATGCTGATGGATTTGACCCTTCGCTAGTGCCTGCAGTTGGGACGTCAGAACCAGGTGGCTTACAATGGTTTGAAACCTTAAAATTACTTAAAATGGTTGCTCAAAATAAGACAATAATAGGCTTTGATGTAGTTGAATGTGCACCACAAAAAAACTCAGTTCGATCTGAATATGTTTTAGCTCAATTAATATATAAGCTAATTTCCTACATATCATTGGTAAGTAAATCTTAAATTTGCACCCTCAAAATATATTCAATGTCTTTACAATGTGGTATTGTTGGGCTTCCAAATGTTGGAAAATCAACACTTTTTAATTGTCTTTCAAACGCTAAAGCGCAGTCTGCAAATTTTCCTTTTTGCACAATTGAACCTAATGTAGGTATTATCACTGTTCCTGATGATCGCTTAAAGAAAATCTCTGACTTAGTTAAGCCAGAGCGTATTGTTCCCAACACGATCGAAATTCACGATATTGCTGGCCTTGTTAAAGGAGCAAGTAAAGGTGAAGGATTAGGAAACCAATTTTTAGGAAACATTCGCTCTACCGATGCAATTATTCACGTTTTACGTTGCTTTGATGACGATAACATTGTGCACGTTGATGGTTCTGTTGACCCAATTCGAGACAAAGAAATAATTGACACTGAATTACAATTAAAAGATTTAGATTCAGTTGATAAACGTTTACAAAAAGAAGAAAGACAAGCCCGTACTGGAGATAAAAGTGCTGGAAAAATTGTTGACGTTCTGAAAAAAGTAAAATCAACTCTAGAAGAAGGTAAATCTGTTAGAACAATAGATTTAGAAGAAAAAGAGCTTGAAATTATTGACGAAATGCAGCTTTTAACCGCAAAACCTGTTCTTTACGTTTGTAATGTTGATGAAGGTTCTGTTGTAAATGGCAACGCACATACTCAAAAAGTACTTGAATTAGTAAAAGATGAGAACGCTGAAGTGATTATTCTATGTGCTGCAGTAGAATCTGATATTGCTGAGCTTGAAACTTATGAAGATAAGCAAATGTTCTTAGAGGAGTTAGGTCTTGAGTCTCCTGGTGTGAACCGTTTGATTGTTACTGCATACAAATTACTGACTCTTAAAACTTATTTCACAGCTGGAGTAAAAGAAGTACGTGCTTGGACAATTCCCAAAGGCACATTTGCTCCACAAGCAGCTGGGGTAATTCATACCGATTTTGAAAGAGGTTTCATTCGTGCCGACGTAATTCATTATGAAGATTACATCGCTTTAGGATCTGAAACAGCTGCAAAAGAAGCAGGAAAATTGAGTGTTGAAGGCAAAGGATATGAAGTGCAAGATGGTGATATCATGCACTTTAAATTTAACGTTTAGTTAAATTCCCAACCAATATCTTTTCTGAATACTGCTTTATCAAATTTAACTTGATGAGCGTTTGAAATACTCAATTGAGCTGCTTCAGAAACGCTGTCACCAAAACTTGTTAAGCATAAAACTCGCCCACCATTGGTTTCTAATTCATCTGAAGCACCTTTTGTTCCAGCATGAAAAATTAGACTGTTGGTGATGTTTTCTAAGCCTGTTATTCGTTTTCCTTTTTCGTAATATTCTGGGTAACCACCACTAACCAACATCACTGTAGCTGCACTTTGAGCAACACATTTAATTTCAGTTCCTTTTAATTGTTTTCTACCAGTTTTAATTAAAATATCTAAAAAGTCCGACTTAATTCTTGGCAATACCACTTCAGTTTCTGGATCGCCCATTCTAACATTGTACTCGATAACCAAAGGTTCATTCTCTACTTTTATCAATCCAATAAAAATAAAACCTTTGTAATCTATTTTTCTTGATTTCAGTCCGTTTATAGTTGGTTTTACCACCCGGTCTTCAATTTTTTGCATGAATTCGGCATCAACAAATGGCACTGGACTAATTGCTCCCATCCCACCAGTGTTTAAACCAGTATCGCCTTCACCTATTCGCTTATAATCTTTTGCTTCAGGCAAAATCAGATAGTCTTCACCATCTGTTAAAATAAATACACTAAGTTCAATGCCTTTTAAAAATTGCTCAATAACAACCTTGGCACTTGCACTTCCAAATTTCTGTTCTTCAATCATTGCGCGAAGCTCTTCTTTGGCTTCTTGCTTATCTTCTATTATCAATACACCTTTACCCGCAGCTAATCCATCTGCTTTAAGCACAATTGGACTTGGCATTTTATCTATAAAATCAAATCCTTGACTTAGGTTAGAGGAGTCGAAAGTTTCATAAGCAGCTGTTGGAATATTGAATTCTGCCATAAACTCTTTGGCAAAATCTTTACTTCCTTCTAAAATTGCTCCACTTTTATCTGGACCAATGATTAAAACATTTTTAAGGTCTGCAGAACTTTTGAAAAAGTCAACAATACCATTCACTAAAGGGTCTTCAGGGCCAACAACCACTAATCCGATCTCATTTAGTACACAGAAACGTTCAATCTCTGGAAAGTCTGACAGGCTTAAGTCCACGTTACCACCTATTTTAGCCGTTCCTGGGTTGCCCGGAGCAATAAATAATTTTTCACAGTCTTTTCCTTGTGAAATTTTCCATGCAAATGCATGTTCTCTGCCTCCTGAGCCTAATATTAGAATATTCATAAAAATGTTACTTAATTAATGGGTGCCAAATATAACAATTCAACTTTTCGAGCATTATACTTTTATGTCCTTTTTGGTGGATAAAGTTGCTAACTTTGAATCCTTATTAATTTAGTACAAATTAACACTTAATAATACATATAATACATGTTAGATTTTCTAACCGACAAAGTTTCTAAGCTTTTTGGAAATAAATCAGATAAAGACATTAAAATACTTCAACCCCGAGTTGCGGTAATTAATGAGTGGTTTGCGAAATACGAATCACTTTCAAACGACGAATTAAGAGGCAAAACAGCCGAGTTTAAAAGTCGAATTAAAGAAAAATACAAAGACATCACTTCCGAGATTGAAGAAATTCAAAAGGTAATTGATGGCGGTTCTGAGCAAGACATGCAGCAAAAAAACGAGCTGTATGAACAACTTGACAAACTTGAAGAGCAAGAAAACGAATTAATTGAAGAGGCCTTAGACGAAATTCTTCCAGAAGCATTCGCAGTAATTAAAGAAACTGCTCGTCGTTTTATGATAAATGAGAGCATTGAATCTACTGCAACTGATTTAGACATAGAACTTGCTGCACAATTCGAAAATATTTCCCTTTCTGGAGATAAAGTTATTTATTCAAATTCTTGGAAAGCGGCAGGTGCCGAAATGACTTGGAACATGCTTCACTACGACGTACAGTTGATTGGTGGAATGGTATTACACGGTGGTAAAATTGCTGAAATGGCAACAGGTGAGGGTAAAACCTTAGTAGCAACTCTACCTGCATACCTAAATGCTCTTGCTGGAAAAGGGGTTCACATTGTAACAGTAAACAATTATCTAGCAACAAGAGATAGTGAGTGGATGGCTCCAATTTTCTACTTTAATGGGTTAGTTGTTGATTGTATTGACAAGCACCCTCCACATAGTGATGGTCGTAAAAAAGCATACAATTCTGATGTTACTTATGGTACTAACAACGAATTTGGTTTCGATTACCTAAGAGATAACATGACACGAAATACCGATGAATTGGTAATTCGTAAGCTTCATTATGCAATGGTCGATGAGGTAGATTCTGTATTAATTGATGATGCAAGAACGCCTTTGATTATTTCTGGACCTGTTGCTAGAGGAGATATTCATGAGTTCCATGAGTTAAAGCCTCGTATTGAAAAATTAGTAAATGCTCAAAAGTCATATACTAGTACCTGTTTAGCAGATGCTAAAAAACTAATTGCTGAGAGTAAGCCCAAAGAAGCTGGTTTGCCTTTGTTTAGAGCCCAACGTGGTCTTCCAAAAAACAAAGCATTAATAAAGTTTTTAAGTGAAGAAGGAAATCGTTCTATCGTTTTAAAAACGGAGAATCATTTCATGCAAGACAACTCTAAGGAAATGCCTAAGGTTGATGAAGAGCTATTTTTCACTATTGATGAAAAGAACAATAGCATTGAACTAACAGATAAAGGGATTAACTTAATTACCGACAGTGGTGAAGATCAAGATTTCTTCATTATGCCAGATGTAGGTGGTGAGGTTGCAGAGATAGAGAAATCTACCTTAAGTGACGATGAGAAACTAAAGCAAAAAGATGAGTTGATGCGTAATTTCGCTATCAAATCTGAAAGACTGCACTCGGTTAATCAACTTCTAAAAGCATATACCTTGTTTGAAAATGATGTTGAATACATCTTAGAAGGCGGTAAAGTTAAAATTGTTGATGAGCAAACTGGTAGGGTAATGGAAGGGCGTCGTTATTCAGACGGACTACATCAAGCCATTGAAGCCAAAGAGAATGTAAAGGTTGAGGCAGCAACGCAAACCTATGCAACTGTAACTCTTCAAAACTTTTTTAGAATGTACCACAAGCTTTCGGGTATGACGGGTACTGCTGTTACTGAAGCTGGTGAATTCTGGGAAATCTATAAGTTAGATGTTATTGAAATTCCTACGAATGTTCTAATTACACGTAATGATGAAAACGATTTAGTTTACAAGACTAAGCGTGAAAAATACAATGCAGTTATTGATGAAGTTCAGCGTTTAACACAAGATGGCAGACCCGTTTTAGTAGGTACTACCTCAGTTGAGATAAGTGAATTGTTAAGTAAGATGTTGAACATCAGAAAAATAAAACACAATGTATTAAATGCAAAACAACATGAGCGTGAAGCACAAATTGTTGTAGAAGCTGGTTTTGCTGGTAATGTTACAATTGCAACTAACATGGCTGGTCGTGGAACGGATATTAAGCTGAGCAAAGAAGTAGTTGCTTCTGGTGGTTTAGCCATTGTCGGTACTGAGCGTCATGAATCACGTCGTGTAGATAGACAACTTCGTGGTCGTGCTGGAAGACAGGGTGATCCAGGTTCATCTCAATTCTATGTATCATTAGAAGATAACTTGATGCGTTTATTTGGTTCAGAGCGTATTGCAGGAATCATGGACAAATTAGGTCTAAAAGAAGGTGAAGAAATTCAGCATAGCATGATTACCAAATCAATTGAACGCGCACAACGTAAGGTTGAAGAGAACAACTTTGGTATTCGTAAGCGATTATTAGAGTATGATGATGTAATGAACTCTCAAAGAGAAGTGATTTACAGAAAACGTCATAATGCCCTTTTTGGGGATAGATTAGATGTGGATTTGGACAACATGTTCTACGAAATCAGTGAAGAATTGATTAATACATATCAAGAAGCTGGAGACTACGATGGCTTTAAAATGGAAGCAATTCGAGTTTTTTCGATGAATAGTTCCATTACTGAGGAAACTTTTTTCAAAGAAAATGCAGCTAAATTAACTGATAAACTCTACCACGATGTTTTAGGTGTATATAAGCGTAAAACGGAGATTATTAGCGAAGTATCTTTACCTGTATTTGACAGAGTAATGAAAGATAGAGGGGATACCGTTGAAAATGTAGTGGTTCCATTTAGTGATGGCGTTAAACATTTACAGGTTCCGGTGAATCTAAAGAATACAATAGAAACAAAAGGGCTTGAAGTAATGAAGTCGTTTGAAAAAACGATTACCCTTGCTTTGATTGATGAAACTTGGAAAGAGCACTTACGTGAGATGGATGATTTAAAGCAATCTGTGCAAGCGGCTGTTTACGAGCAAAAAGACCCATTGTTAATTTACAAATTCGAATCATTTGAATTGTTTAAACAAGCTTTAAGTAACATTAATAAGGATGTTTTAAGTTTTTTATTTAAAGGAGATTTGCCTAATATTAATACTCAAGGAATCCAAGAAGCGAAGCAAAGCAAAACGGATTACTCGAAAGTTAAAACACAAAAAGACGAAGTGAAAACTACGTTTACGGGGATGGAAGGCGCACATACAAACACGCAAGAAAAAGTGAAACAACAACCGGTTCGAGCAGAGCAAAAAGTTGGTAGAAACGATCCTTGTCCTTGTGGTAGTGGTAAAAAATTCAAGCAGTGCCATGGGAAACCAGGAGCTCAGAATGCAAGTTTATAATGAAAAAAATAGTGTCCATACTGGTTATTTTAAGTGCTTTTTTAGGCGCTAATGGACAAGATTCGCTCTTTTTTCCTGCAAACGTTACTATAACAGCTGATTCGAATATAGACTCTCTTCTAAAAAAACGAATTGAACTCAATTCGGGTAAAAAAACAATGCCTGGATACCGAATTCAATTGTTTTATGGCCAACGCCAAAAAGCTTTGGATGTTAAAGCACAATTCATTCGATATTACCCAGATGAAGTGGTGCATTTAGTATATGAAGCACCCAATTTCAAAGTTCGTGTGGGTGATTTTAGAAGTAAAAATGAAGCTTATCCACTTTATTACGACTTAAAACGAAAATTTGCGGGCTGTTTCCTTGTTCGCGATGAGATAAACTTCCCGAAATTAGAATCCTATTAACCCATGTTAAGTTCCAAAATCAAAGAATTAGCTTCAGCATATTTCGAAGATACTTTAAAAATTAGGCGACATATTCACTCAAATCCTGAGTTGAGCTATCACGAATTCAAAACTCAAGAATTTGTTTCGAATAAATTAACGGAAATGGGCATTCCTCATTCCAAAATGGCTAACACTGGTTTAGTTGGTATTATTGAAGGTGGATTAGGTGGAGATCAAGTTGTGGCACTTCGTGGTGACATGGATGCACTTCCAATTACCGAGACAAACGATGTAGAGTACAAGTCAAAAAATGAAGGTGTCATGCACGCTTGTGGTCACGATGTTCATACCTCTTCGTTGTTAGGAGCAGCAAGAATTTTAAACGACTTAAAAGCTCAACTTCCGGGTAAAATTAAATTGATATTTCAACCTGCTGAAGAAAAAGCACCTGGTGGAGCCTCTATAATGATTAAAGAAGGTGTTTTGGAGAACCCCAAGCCACATTCAATAATTGGTCAGCATGTTATGCCATTAGTAGATGTGGGTAAAGTTGGCTTCCGTTCGGGCATGTATATGGCTTCCGCCGATGAGATTTATTTTACGGTGAAAGGTAAAGGTGGTCATGGAGCAATGCCTCATTTGGCAGTAGATCCAATTACAATTACCGCACAAATTATTGTTGCACTTCAGCAAGTTGTAAGTAGAATGGCAAATCCTGCTACCCCAACAGTATTAACATTTGGAAAAGTAATTGCCAACGGAGTAAATAACGTAATTCCAGATGAAGTGAAGGTTGATGGAACTTTCAGAACCTTTGACGAAGAATGGAGAAAAGATGCTTTAGTGAAGATGAAGAAATTGGCTACTTCTATTGCTGAAGGCTTTGGAGCAGAAATTGAATTCACTATTGTTGATGGTTACCCATTTTTAGTAAATGAAGAGCATACTACAGCCAAAGCACGTGCCGCAGCAGTTGAGTATTTAGGTGAAGAAAATGTCGTTGATCTTGGTATTTGGATGGCAGCTGAGGATTTTAGTTACTACAGCCACCATGTACCGGCTTGTTTTTACCGTTTAGGCATTCGTAACGAGTCAAAAGGCATTACCTCTAATGTTCACACCCCAACTTTCAATATCGATGAGGACGCGCTTAAAATTGGAACAGGCTTAATGGCTTATATTGCCTATAAGCAGTTGTTGGAATCGTAAACTTCAAAAAAAGTCATCTTGAGTGAAGCGCCTGAGGCGCCTAGTATCGAAAGGCGACTTTTTAGCAAAACCTGTCCTTCGATTTTGTCTTCTTTTCATCTGCTCAAGCCGCAGAGCCTCTAACTTTTTACTCAGTCTTGTTTATTTTTTTAAAGGTTTTCGTGAGCACTTTGTGGTTGATAGGTCAAAAAGTAAGCAACGGCGTAGCTCTCACAAATGCAATTAAAAAACAATTAAATTATTTGTAAAAAACCTTCGACTGCAAATCCTTAATCTAAAATCTACCCTCTGACATTCAAATCCAAATACAATAATTAGTGCTAAAATTGCCGTGTCAGAGACTCTTCTTCTCATCCAAACTTTCAAGTCTCTCCCGATTCATCGGGAAAGACTTAAAAGAGATTGGTAAGCTTTGGACTTTAGACTCATTTCCCTAAATTACAACATGACAATCCTTATTGTAGGCGCAAGTGGTGCCACCGGAAAACATTTAGTCGGACAATTACTAATCTCAAATCAAAAGGTTAAAGCAATAGTTCGTTCTGCTGAAAGCCTACCCAAAACGTGGAGAAACAACGGTAACTTAACCATAATTGAAAGAACCGTATTAGATATAAGTCTTGATGAAATGGGTGAGTACCTAAAAGGCTGTAATGCTGTTGCCTCCTGCTTAGGCCATAATTTAACTTTCAAAGGCATTTATGGAAAGCCCCGAAGACTTGTAACAGATTCTGTAAAACTTTTATGCAAAGCAATTGAAAAAAACGCTTCAGAAAAACCAGTTAAAGTAGTTTTAATGAATACGGCAGGCAATAGAAATAAAGAACTAAATGAGTCTATTTCTTTTGGCCAGAAATTGATTCTTGCCCTAATTAGATTATTACTTCCACCCCATGTAGATAATGAAAAGGCAGCGGCATTTTTGCAGAAAAATATTGGTCAAAACTACAAGTACATTAGTTGGGCTGTTGTTAGACCAGATGGATTAATTGATGAGGATAAAGTAAGTGAGTATGCAATACACCCTTCTCCAACAAGAAGTGCTATTTTTAATGCCGGTGAAGTAAGTCGCATTAATGTTGGGCATTTTATGTCTGAGCTAATCATTAAAAGTAAGTTATGGGCCAAATGGAAAGGTCAAATGCCTGTTATTTATAACTCAAATGAGTAATTTTTGTGATGTTTCACAATGTCTTTTGGGATCAAGGAAGGTGTGAATTTTAATCAAAAACTATTTTAAAGTGTTAAAAAAGGGCTTCTCAAATCAACAGCTACCAGTAACTAGAAGTTTATTCCGCTTTTTAATGCTAGAAGCTGCTCTTGTCATGCACTTTGAACTTATGCACTTTTAAACTTTGCACTTTTGACTCAATTCCACTTTTTGCATATTTGTACAATATTACGTACATTTATATGTACAAGTAAAATCAATCATGTTAACAGCAACAATTTCTGATTTCAGAAAAGACATAAAGCAATATTTTGATAAAGTGACCAAAAACTTTGAAACGTTAATAATAAACCGTGGTAAAAACAGCGGAGTAGTTATTATGTCATTAGATGAATACAATTCTCTATGTTCAACACAACATGAGTTGTCTTCTAGAGCAAATGAAAAGCGTTTAGATTCAGCAATACAAAAATTAAAAGGTGGTGATTCTGTTGAACGAACATTGCTAGGGGAATGAAATATGTTTTTGTAGATGAATCATGGGAGGATTATCTCTATTGGCAAAAAACCGATAAGAAAAAACTCAAACGAATTAATGAGTTACTTAAAGACATTAGTCGGCAACCTTATGATGGAATTGGTAAGCCTGAACCCCTAAAGCACAAATATGCCGGATTCTGGTCTCGCAGAATAGACCAAGAACATAGAATAATCTATCAAATAAAAGATGATCAAATTCTTATTGTTAAATGCAGATTTCACTACGGTTAAAATATCTTTAATACTCTGACATTCAAATCCAAATACAATATTTAGTGCTATAATTGCCGTGTCAGAGACACTTCTTCTTATCCAAACTTTCAAGTCTCTCCCGATTCATCGGGAAAGACTTAAAAGAGAACACGGGATAAGAATATTCCTAATGGAGAGTAATTCAATATAAAAAGCTTAAACAAAAAAAATCCCCCTTTCTCAAGGAGGATTTATCAATTCTTATAAAAACTACTTCTTAACTAGTAACATTAGGGTTAATTGAAGCACTCAAGTAGTCTCTGTGCATTTTAGCAATGTTCATTACAGAAATCTCTTTCGGACAAACTGCTTCGCAGGCTCCTGTGTTTGTACAGCTACCAAATCCTTCTGCATCCATTTGATGAACCATGTTTAATACACGCTCGTTCTTTTCTGGAGCGCCTTGTGGTAACATGTTTAAGTGAGAAATTTTTGCTGAGGTAAACAAAGCTGCTGAAGCGTTCTTACATGCTGCAACACAGGCTCCACATCCTATACAGGTTGCTGAAGCAAAGGCCTCATCTGCTATTACCTTAGGTATAGCAATTTCATTGGCATCGGGTACCCCACCTGTTCGTACAGAAATGTAACCACCGGCTTGAATAATTCTATCAAACGAGCTACGGTCAACTACTAAATCCTTAACAACTGGAAATGCTTTTGCTCTCCATGGCTCAATTACTAGAGTCTCGCCATCTTTAAAGCTACGCATGTGCACTTGGCAAGCTGTTACAGCGTCACCAGGCCCGTGTGGGCGACCGTTTACTACAACTCCGCATGATCCACAAATACCTTCACGGCAATCGTGCTCAAATGCTACGGGCTCTTCGTTCTTTTTTATTAAATCTTCATTCAGAATATCCAACATTTCTAAAAAAGACATGTCTTCAGAAATGTCACTCAACGAATAGTTGTGAAATTTACCTTCTGTTGATGTAGACTTTTGACGCCAAATTTTTAAAGTGATGTTCATGGTATTCTTATTTATAACTACGTTGAGTTAGTTTAACATTCTCAAATTTCAATTCTTCTTTATGAAGATTCGCTTTTCCTACCTCGAAAAATTCCCAAGCCGCTACGTATGAGAATTCTTCATCTTTACGCAACGCTTCGTTTTCTGGAGTTTGTGATTCTTCTCTAAAGTGACCGCCACATGATTCTGAACGGTTTAAGGCATCATCAATCATTAATAAAGCCAATTCAAAGAAATCAGCTATTCTTCCTGCTGCTTCTAAACTTTGGTTTAACTCTGATGATTCTCCCACTACATTTACATCTTTCCAGAATTCGGCATGCAATGCGGTAATTTCTTCTTTCGCTTTCTTAAGTCCTGCTTCGTTTCTAGACATTCCGCAGTTGTCCCACATAATTTTACCTAGGTCTCTATGAAATTCACTCGGAGTACGCTTTCCTTTTATGCTTAAAAGCTTCGCAACACGCTCTTTTGTCTCCTTTTCAGCAGTTTTAAATGCTTCATGGTCTGTTGAAAGTGGTCCTGCACCTGTTTTTGCTAAGTAGTCACCTAGTGTATAAGGCACAACAAAGTAACCATCTGCTAATCCTTGCATTAAGGCACTTGCTCCTAAACGGTTGGCACCGTGATCAGAGAAGTTTGCTTCTCCTAATGCATATAACCCAGGTACAGTTGTCATTAAGTTATAATCAACCCAAAGTCCGCCCATTGTATAATGCACTGCTGGGTAAATTCTCATTGGTGATTCGTAAGGATTCTCACCGGTAATTTGCTCGTACATTTGGAAAAGGTTACCATATTTCGCCTCAACTGCTGGTTGACCTAAACGGTTAATAGCATCAGCAAAATCTAAGTAAACTGCCAATTTAGTTGCTCCTACTCCTCTACCTTCATCGCAAACCAATTTTGCGTTTCTTGAAGCTACATCTCTTGGAACCAGGTTACCAAACGATGGGTACTTACGCTCTAAGTAATAATCTCTTTCTTCTTCAGGAATGTCAACTGGCTTACGCTTGTCGTCTTTTGCCTTTGGAACCCATACTCTACCATCGTTACGTAAACTCTCACTCATTAAAGTAAGTTTACTTTGATGATCTCCAGAAACTGGAATACATGTTGGGTGAATTTGTGTGAAGCAAGGGTTTGCAAAATAAGCACCCTTTTTATGTGCTCTCCAAGCTGCGGTTACATTACTTCCCATTGCATTTGTACTTAGGTAAAATACGTTTCCGTAACCACCTGTACATAATAAAACGGCATGTCCTGCGTGCGACTCAATTTCTCCTGTTACTAAGTCTCTTGTTATAATTCCTTTTGCTTCGCCATCTATTTTAACTAGGTCAAGCATTTCGGTTTTAGGGTACATTTTAACCTTCCCTAAACTTATTTGTCTACTCAATGCTGAGTAAGCACCAATAAGTAATTGTTGTCCGGTTTGACCACGTGCGTAGAATGTTCTTGATACTTGCGCTCCACCAAAAGAACGGTTATCTAACAAACCACCATATTCACGTGCAAAAGGAACTCCTTGAGCTACGCATTGGTCAATAATATCAGTACTAACTTCTGCTAAACGATGAACGTTTCCTTCTCTTGAACGGTAGTCACCTCCTTTTACAGTATCGTAAAACAAACGCTGAACACTGTCACCATCATTTTGGTAGTTTTTAGCTGCGTTAATTCCACCTTGTGCTGCAATACTGTGTGCACGTCGTGGTGAATCTTGAAAACAAAAGCATTTTACATTGTAACCTAGTTCTGCTAATGAGGCTGCTGCCGATGCTCCTGCAAGGCCTGAACCTACTACAATAACTTCGTACTTTCTCTTGTTTGCAGGGTTTACCAGTTTAACGTCGAACTTATGTTTTGTCCATTTTTCTGCAATTGGACCTTCTGGAATTTTTGAATCTAATTTCATAAATAGATAATTATTTAGGGTTTATGCAAAAAAGAAATAAATAGGAAATGCCGCGAATGCTGCAGGTATTAGAATGGCTAACGCCGATCCAAGAAATGCAATTGTTGGCGAATACTTGTTGTTGTTAAAACCTAGAGTTTTAAATGCACTTTGTAAACCGTGGTTTAAGTGAAAGGCTAATAAAACCATTGCAATTACGTACAATACACCATACCACCACTCGTTTTTAAACATGGTAACTACTACCGTGTATAAGTCTTTATTGCCAGCCGAATCTAGACCAATTCCGCCCCACTTTAACTCGTAGTAAAAGTTTTTTAAATGCACTACTAAAAAGATTAGTACAATTGTTCCGCTTAGGCCCATGTTTCTGCTAAACCATGTTGCTTTGTTGGCCGCTTTAACCTCATAGGTTGGCCCTTTTGCATTCTGATTTTTTCTAGTAATAGAAATAGCTTGGAAAATATGAACTAGAAATCCTAAAAGTAAAATGATTTCGGAAATCCGGATAATTGGATTAGTGGTCATAAACTTAGCATATGCATTAAATTGCAATCCGCCATCGTCCATAAATAATTGAAAGTTACCGCTTAGGTGAACCAGTAAAAATGAAAGTAAAAATAAGCCAGTTATGCTCATTGTCACCTTTCTACCGATTGTAGAATTTAATGTTCTAGTTAGTGTACTCATTATAAGAATTAAGTAATTTATTCAAAAATACTAATTAACCCTCAATAGGCGAATTTATTGGTTTGATTAATGCATCAGGACGTGTATTTAGACACATTCTAAGTTTAATAATAAAACACCTTCTCGTAAGGGTACCTTTCCAAGTACAAGTCTTTAATTGTCTCGTACATGGTTTTTCGAAGTTCTTCTACGTTTTCACGTTTTAAAGCCGACATAAATATGGTTTCTTCACCAAGTGAAGCCATCCATGTTTTTTTGTATCCTTCAATTTTTAGTTCTAAAGATTCTTCTGGCGTTAAGTCTTCTTCGGTTAATGCGGTTACTGCATCCAATTTATTAAATACCGTAAGAATGGTCTTGTCTTTTGCTCCCAATTCAGCCAAGGTCATCATTACCACCTCCATGTGTTGCTCAAAATCAACATGACTAATGTCTACCACATGAACCAATACATCCGCTTCCCTAACTTCATCTAAAGTGCTTTTGAAACTTTCAATTAAGTTGTGAGGAAGTTTTCGAATAAATCCAACCGTATCACTTAACAAAAACGGAATGTTTCCTAAAACAACTTTTCGAACTGTGGTATCCAAAGTAGCGAACAACTTGTTTTCTGCAAATACATCCGACTTGCTTAACAAGTTCATAATAGTCGATTTTCCAACGTTGGTATACCCTACCAAAGCCACACGAATCATTCTATCTCTACCCTTACGTTGGGTTTCGTTTTGAATATCTAGCTTCTCTAATTTTTTCTTTAGCAAGAAGATTTTATCACGAATAATACGTCTATCCGTTTCAATTTCCGTTTCACCAGGACCTTTCATTCCAATACCACCCTTTTGCTTACTCAAGTGAGTCCAAAGGTTGGTAAGGCGAGGTAACATGTATTGCATTTGAGCTAACTCAACCTGCATTTTTGCTTGAGCTGTTTTTGCTCTATTGGCAAAAATATCTAGGATTAAACTGCTCCTATCTAAAATTTTAACTTCTAAATTTTTCTCTAAGTTTCGTATTTGAGATGGAGTTAGCTCTTCATCAAAAATTGCCATGTCGGCATCAGAGGCTTTCACATATTCAACAATCTCTTCGAGTTTACCCTTTCCAACAAAAGTTACTCTATCTGGATGTTCTAACTTTTGAACAAAAGTCTTCAGCACCTTGGCGCCAGCTGTTTGGGCTAAGAAGTCCAGCTCTTCAAGATGCTCTGAGATTTCCTTTTCGTTTTGCCCTTTTGCTATTACTCCAACCAACACAGCGGTTTCTTGCTCTTTGCTGGTTTCGTGCATTTGTCCTTTCATACGCTTTCCTTCGATCTCTTAGTTCCGTCTATTACTTTCTTAACGTCTTGATAAATTCTCTCACTGCAAAAATTTCTTTAGGATCTAATCGATGTTCAAAGGCTGGCATTGCACCTGTTCCCTTTGAGACCATCAAATCAATCTTGGCATCTTCCATTAACGACGTACTTAAAAACGCAGCTTCAGACAATCCTTTGTCTCCATTTCCACCATGGCACAAAGCGCATTCTTTGTAGTAAATACGTTCGCCATGTAGCATTAAATCATAGCCAGCTGATTCAGGATTGTACACCTCTTCATCGCTATAGGTTTTTTCCATTAAACCTAAGCTAGGATCTTTATTTTCGGATAAAGCATACACGTAAATAAATAAAAAGGTGCCAATTGTAGCCAATGACTTTACTCTTTTTCTAAAAGCCACAATGGTCATTGGAATTCCAACAATTATTAAGGTGAATTTTAAATGAAACCAGCCACCTAAGTTTTTGAAGCCAAGCTCTGCTAAAAGATACACACCAGTTACCAAAAAGATAAGCGAAATAGCCATGTCAGCTATTTTTAATAGCTTGCTGTTCAAATTTTTATCCATGTAAAGAAAAACCAGTTTTAGCATTAAAAATACTAGAAACATAGTTGCACTGGTAATGTGAATGACTTTAATAATTTCCATTAAGGTTTTTTAAAATATATTTGAAGCTGCAAAGATACGGTATCAACGCTTTAGAATCCAACTTTCTGGATTTTGCTTCTGCATGGTGCTAACTTTCAGAATTTGGAAATGCACTTCTGATTTAGAACTCGATTCGTTGTTGAAAACCGTTCCTAATACCTGTCCTTTTTTAACGTAGTCGCCTTTTTGTACGTTTACTTCGCCAATTTTAGCATAAACCGTTAAATACTCTCCGTGATTTACCATAATCATGGTGTTGTAATCAGGAATAGATAAGATACCAGTAACTTTTCCTTCAAATACCGACTTTACCTTCGCACCAGATTGAGTTCTAATATCTATACCATCACTCTTAACCATAATCCCGCTAAGAACAGGGTGCGCATGTGTTCCGAATCTTTCGGTCACAATACCTTGTTCTACCGGCCATGGAATTTGACCTTTTGCAGCAGTAAAAGCAGCCGAAACTTTCTTTTGATCTTCAGTTAAGTTTAAACCTGAAGACGAACCTTTTTTATTAGCCTCAGCTCGTTTTCTTGCTTCTTCTAACTCACGTTTAATAGCTGCTTCAATTGCATTTTTCAGTTTGTCAGATGCTTGTTGTTTGGCTCGAATCTCCTTCTTTAATTTCGACTCTTCTTCTTGTAGTGATTTTACTAGCGAAGCTTGTTTTCCTTTGTTACTATCAAGCTTCACCTTTTCTGCTTGAACTTCTAGTAATAATTTATTTTTATCTTGCTTTTGACTTTCGAGCTCTATAAGCTTTGCACTAAGCTCAGTAGTAGTACCAGTAATAATCTCTGCTTGTTTTTTTCGGTAGCCACTATATTGTTGAATGTAGCGCATTCGCTTGTAAGCTTGATTAAAACCTTGAGCGGAGAAAATAAACATCAATTGGTTATAGGCATCTTTGTTTTTATCCGCAAAGCGGATCATGTGTGCATACTGCACTTTTAGTTGTTGTAATTCTTCCTGTAAAGATTCGATTTTACCACTGGTACTGCCAATTTGATTATTAATGAGGCTTACTTCCTTTTCTAAGTTTAGTATTAACTTCTCTTGACTAGATATTTTTTTGTTTAGAGTAACTAAAGCGTCTAAGGAGGTAGTCTTATTCTTTTGCGTTTTCTCTAGAAGCTGGTTAGTAAGAGCTATTTCTTGATTTAGTTTTATTCGTCGAGTTTCTAGCTCCTCTCTGCTTTGCGCAGATAGACTAATGAAAAATACAGATAACAGTAAGCCTAAAACAAGTTTAATTAACCCGTTCATATTTTGATGGTATCTTAAATGGGAAGGTTAGATCTTCCTCAAGTTCAATGCGATTAAAACTAATATTTATCTCGGCATCACCTTCCGCAGATTTAGTCACAATTAGAACAGAATTTGCGACAAGGGTATTGTTTAAGGTTTCAAAATCGGTATAAGTAGCCAAAAAGTTCAATTTTTTTGCCTCGCTATTAATGTTGAAAAGTTCGGGTTTTAAGGATGTTTTGGAACAATTAACTAGGTATTGATACTCTTGAAATTGACCACTAAGTGCATAGCCAATTTCACTAGTCGATATTTTTGAGTCTTGTGCAAAAGATTTTGGAATATCACCAAGTAGAATTGCCTGAAGCTGATCGAATGTTATTTCTGCTTCGGTAAATTCACTTAAATAGCTAAAAGGTTGGGTAGAGTATTCGCTTTTAAAACGATTTAAAATTGATATAGAATCTGGAGTCATCAATATGCGTGCTACTTCAATACTAAATGCTGAGACACTAGCCCAAATATTTTGATCTTTTTGCATTCTAAAATTAACAGTAATGCTTTGAGTATTGTCACCTAATTTTGCTGATACACGAGCTTTAGCACTTAAATACTCATAGTCTAAATTAGCTGCAACTATGACTTTTCGAATCTCTTTGTATTCCTTAGCTTCTGTGGAAACCTTGTTTTTTCTAAAAATAGAGCACGAAGAAGTTACAATGAGAATGCCTAGAAAGATTGCAACGATTTTTCCTTTATTCATACAATTTTTTGTCAGCTATTTTGCGAACAAGAGAATCTGTTCCTTCGCCATTCTCTTTGGCCTTTATCCAATAGTCGAAAGCTTCATCTACCTTCCCAAGTTGGTACAATACATCACCATAATGTTCTAATACAGTTGCGCTACTAGATCCGCCATTCTTAATAGCTTTTAGAAGCCATTCTTTCGCTCCTTCAAAATCCTTTAATTGGTATAAAATCCAACCATAAGTATCTTGGTATGAACCGTTATTTGGGACCAAGGTGTTTGATTTCATCGACATTTCCTTTGCCCGTTTAAGCTTTTCATTTCTTAACGACAAGTAATATGCGTAGTTGTTTAGGGTGTTTGCATCGTTGGGGTTTAGCTTTAAAGTATTTTCAAACGCTTGATCACTCTCCACGAATTTTCTCAAATTGTGATACGCTTCTCCCAGTTGAGCGTAGATTCCCGATTTAAGTCCTTCATTATTTCCAGCAACACTCAATCCCGAATTTAAAACACTAATTGCCTCATCATACTTACGTGCTCTAATATTTGCATAGCCACTGTAGAAATACAAAATTCCTTGATTTGGATAAAATTCAAGAGCCTTTTCTGAATCCATTATTAGATTTTCGATGTTATCAATTTCGGCATCAATTTCAACAATTCGCTGCCAAATAATAAAGCGAGAATTGTCTTTATCAACTGCTTCCAAATATTGATTACGAGCTTCATTTACTTGCCCACATTCATAAAGCACATCGCCATAAATTGAATTTGCCTTAGCTTCATTAGGGTGGGTTTCAATTAAAATTTTACCCAATAATAAGGCGTTTTCACGATATTGCTGTTGATCTAGCAGGCTTATATAGGCTAATAAAATTCTCACCTTGTTATCAATATCCAACCCTTGGCTAGCAAAAGCTAAACGTATTTCTTCAAAACTTTTTTCTAACTTTCCAGCTTCTTTATAATAATCCGCAAGTGTTAATCGAGCATAAGCATAGTCTGGATCTATTTCTAAAATCTGCTCATAAACCTTTTGCGCATCTTTTTTTCGTTCGTTTGCATCGTAAAGCTCACCTAACATAGCCAAGTAGCGCACCTCCATTGGGAAAGCCTCAACTAACCTCTTTGCTTCGTTAATAGCCTTGTCAACTTTGTCAAGTTTAACATAAATCTTTTGCTTTTGAATTGATATGTCCTCATTCAAACCTATTTTATCTTCAATTGAATTGTATACATCTATTGCATCTTGCAACTTATTGGTATAAAGCAGCATTGCTGCGAAGTCAAAAAAGTACTCAATTTTATCAGGGTTTGATTTAGTAAGCTCCTCATAAACTTTAGCGGCCTTGTCGTATTCATTCCGACCTTCATAAATATCTGCTTCAAGAATTAAGTACCACTCATTTTTACTATTAATAGTTTTGGCTTCTCTAATAAACTCTAAAGCCAAATCAAGCTTCCCTAATTCCTTGTTAACAACAGCCAACTCATAAAACACCTCATCACTTTGCTTATTAATATCCAATGCTTTGCTGAAATAATCTGCCGCTAATTCATAATTACCAATAGTTTTTTCTCTTAAACCATTAAAATAATTCTGCTCAAAGCGCTTCTTATCGGGATAAGATAATTCCTCGGATTTGTCTTTGTTTTTTTGAGCACTTATCTCTAAAAAACTAAAAATAATTAATAACGATATGCTTAATGCTTTTATCAATTCTATGCTATTTGAATGTAATCTCCAATGCTTAAATCCTGTTGCTCATTCACCACTTTTGTATGATTACCAATCATTGAATCTTTACAATTTATATTATGTAATTCGGTATTGGTTTGAACAATTGTATTGGATATAATTGAACTCATTACTTTAGAGTTTTTACCAATTGAAACATGTGGTCCAATTACCGAATTTTCTATTAGAACATTATCCCCTAAAAAACAAGGTTCTATTACTGTACTATTCTTTACTACAACATTCGAACCGCGCAATGGTTCAGTTTTCTTTTTTAACTCTAAAACACGCTGGTTGGTATAAACAGTAGCGTCTTTGTTACCACAATCTAACCATTCGTTCACTGGGCCTGCTCCAAATTTCATTCCCTTCGACTTCATATTCTCTAAGGCGTTAGTTAACTGAAACTCTCCCTTGTCTGTTATGTTATTATCCAACAGGTATTTAATTTCTTTTTCAAGGATTTCTCCCTTAGTAAAAAAGTAGATTCCTATAATCGCTAAATCAGAAACAAAAGTCTCAGGTTTTTCAACAAATTCAGTAATTGTGCCTTCTTTATCTAGCTTAACTACTCCAAATGCTTCTGGATTCTCAATTTTCTTCACCCAAATAATTCCATCTTTACTTTGATCTAGTTTAAAATCGGCAGTGAACAAAGTATCCGCGAAAGCGACAATTACAGGACCATTTAGAGATTCTTTAGCACAATATATGGCATGAGCAGTTCCTAAAGCTTCTTCTTGATAGCAAATTTTACCTTTTGCCCCTAAAGAATCTGCAATTTTCAAAAGACTCTCTTCTACTTCTTTTCCAAAATCACCAATTATAAAGGCAATTTCGTTAATATCATTTCCACAAACTTCAGCAATGTCTTCAACTAGGCGTTGAACAATTGGTTTTCCTACAACAGGTATTAAAGGCTTAGGAATAGTTAAGGTATGAGGTCTCATTCTCTTTCCCATTCCAGCCATTGGTACTATAATATTCATATGTTTTCTATTTTACTCCTGTGTGCCCATAACCACCTGCTCCACGCTCTGTGTTACTTAGCTCTTCCGACATTTCCCATTGTACATGTTCGTGTTTTGCAATTACCATTTGAGCAATTCGCTCTCCCGGCTCAATAACAAATGGAACACTGCTTAAATTCACTAACAAAATGCCTATTTCTCCTCTATAATCTGCATCAATAGTGCCAGGGGCATTTACAATGGAAATTCCATGTTTGAAAGCCAAACCGCTACGTGGTCTAATTTGCGCTTCATATCCGTGAGGCAATTCCATAAACAAACCAGTTCCAACTAATTTTCTCTCTAATGGACCAAGTGTAATACTGCTTTCAATTGCTGCACGTAAATCCATGCCTGCAGATGACTCTGTTGCGTATGATGGCAAGTCGTTCATTGATTTATTGATGATGCGAATCTTCATAGGTTTAATTTTGATGGCAATTTAATTAGTTCACGAAGTTAGCCTTTTTAAGGGTTTTTCGAAGTAAAATATAGTGGCAATAAATATCAATATCATTGCTACTCTACTTAACCACAAGTAAAGGTCGTTCGAAAAATTAAAATAGGTGTTTAATGCTACAAGGGTAAGACTTATAACAAAGTAACTAATTACTTTAGTGAAGTTATAGTTTATTGGATAGTACTTTTTACCAATAAAATAACTTAAAAACGCCATTACTACATAGCAAGTAAATGTGGCCCAAGCCGCTCCTATTATTCCCATTTTTGGAATCAAAAGAATATTTAATCCAATAGTTATTAATGCTCCGATTGCACTAAGGTTAATTGCCCAAACTGTACGCTTTGTTAGTTTGTACCACATGCTTAAATTGTAGTAAAAGCCAAAAAACATGTTGGCTAAAAGTAATATTGGCACAATCACTAAGCCTTCGTGATAACGTTCATTTACAAAGTATTTCAACTCATCTAAAAACAACATCACTAGTAAGAAAATTGCCGTGCAGATAATGGTGAAATAGGTGAAAATGCGTGAATAAGTTGCTTGGGCATCAGTTTCGGTATATTTTTTGAAGAAAAACGGCTCCGCTGCCATTCTAAAAGCTTGAATGCTTAAAGTCATAAACATAGCAAGTTTATAGCAGCCTCCGTACACGCCTAATAAACGTAAATTCTCTTCGGCACTAAATGGTAATAATTTCTTTAGCAGGATACGGTCTAAGGTTTCGTTAATTGCTCCCAACAACCCTGCTATTAGTAATGGAAGTCCGAATATCAACATTGACTTTAGGAGTACTTTATCCACTATTTTGAAGTTTACTTTTCTTATCTCACTAAGTAAAAGAATTAGTGTCAACGCGCTTGCGGCAAGGTTTGCCAAAAACACCCATTCAATTTGTGAATTTTTGAACACCGGAATAAGGTTGTTTGCCTCGTTTGGAATAATTACTAATGCACCAAAAATTAAGGACAATGTTGCTAGAATATTTACCAGTTTTAGAACGACAAATTTTACTGCTTTGTCCTGCTGTCTAAGACGAGCGAACGGAATTGCACAAAGGGCATCAATGGCTAAAATTCCGGCAAATAAAATCACAAGCAAATCATTGCCTGGGTAATCAACAGAATTTGCAATACTTGATTTAAATGGAATTACTAAGATCAAGAATGCAGCGGTACTAACCAATAACGCAGTAAAAACAGTCGAAAAGGTCTTTTTTTCATCATTTTCACCCGAAAATTTGAAATATGCCGTTTCCATTCCGTAAGTGATAAACACAATTACAAAAACCGCGTAAGCATAAAACTCGGTATAAATAGCGTATTCTGATGGAACGAAATAAGTGGTTAAAAAAGGAGTCAGTAAAAAATTAATTACCCTACCCACTACACTGCCAATGCCGTATAATGCTGTTTGTTTCGCAAGACTTTTAATTGAGTTCGTCACTATCTTAGTATCTCAAATTTGTTGTACTGTTCTAATTCTTCTAAATATTCGCAACGAACATCAAAAACTTCTGCATTTGAAGGACCTTTTTTCAACCATTTTACTAAGGTTTCTAAATCCTCTTCTTCTCCTTGGGCTTCTAAAAATACGGAGCCGTCAAGTTGATTTTTTACGTAACCTACCAGGTTTAAAGTTTTGGCAACTTTCTTCGTCGATGCTCTAAAATAAACCCCTTGCACTTTGCCAATAACTGTTGCCTCTAATCTTTTCATAAGTTAGAGGTTTATCAGTTGTTGTTTTTGCTCCAAAAATTCATCCCAAATTTCTGCAACAATATCCGCTGCGGGTTTAATTTCATCAATTATGGCTGCTACTTGACCTATTTCTAGTTCACCTTCATCCAAATCACCTTCAAACATGCCTAATTTACTTCTTCCTCGGCCTAGTAAGGCTTTTAATTTATCCACATCTGCACCACTATCAATAGCGGCTTTCACTTCTTGATAAAAATGATTTTTTAATAATCTCACTGGTGTTAGCTCCTTTAAAGTTAGCTCTGTCGATCCCTCTTTCGCATGAATGACTTCATTTTTGAAATTTTGGTGAGCAGAGGCTTCCAAACTAGCTACAAATCGAGATCCTATTTGAACACCTTCTGCACCTAAAGCAAAAGCGGCTAGCATGGCACTACCAGTTCCAATACCTCCTGCTGCAATTAGTGGAATATGAATAGCTTTTTTAACCGCAGGAATTAAGACCATGGTCGTGGTTTCTTCTCTCCCATTATGTCCACCTGCTTCAAAACCCTCTGCAACTACAGCATCAACCCCAGCATCTTGAGCTTTTAAAGCAAATTTTGCACTACTCACAACATGAACGACTGTGATTCCATGTTCCTTTAATTTTAATGTGTAGGTTTTAGGATTTCCGGCAGAAGTAAAGACGATTTTCACTCCGCTTTTGATGATGATGTCAATTAGCTCATCAATTTGAGGATATAATAGTGGAATATTAACTGCAAATGGCTTTTTTGTGGCATTCTGACACTTTTGAATGTGTGTTTTGAGCACTTCTGGGTACATGGAGGCTGCACCAATTATACCTAAGCCACCAGCATTTGAAACTGCCGAGGCTAACTCCCAACCGCTACACCAAACCATTCCCGCTTGAATGATTGGATATTGAATTCCAAAAAGTTCTGTAACCCTATTTTGAGGCATTAATTGTATTTAATGTCTGTACTATCGCCTACGTTTAAACTCTGACTTAAACCACGTAAGCTGGCATCGTTACCAACTAAAGAGTCGTTCAAAACCATACTTTCTAGTTTTGAATAGCTACCAATAACCGAGTTTTTAATGATACTTTTATGAATTACGCTGTTGGTTCCAATAGTAACGTTAGGTCCAATTATCGAGTTTTTAATTGTTGTTCCTTCCGGGATACTAACTGGCGGAATGATGATGGTGTTTTCGAAATTCTCATATTTAATTGCTCCGAATCCGTTTTTCTTTAAAAGCATTGCGTTGGTTTCAAGCAACACATCTTTTTTACCGCAGTCAAACCATTCTTCCACTTGAAACGTAGTGAATTTTGAACCTTTTTCAATCATACGCATTAATCCATCCGTAAGCTGAAATTCATTTAGAGTTTTTACTTCGTTGTTAATATTCTCTTCTAAACATTCCATTAATAGAAGTGCGTCTTTGACTTTGTATAATCCAACCAAAGCAAGATTACTCTTTGGCATTTTAGGTTTTTCAACTAGCTTTTCAATAAAGCCATCGGCACCCATTTCGGCAACACCAAACATACGTGGATCTTCCACTTTTTTAACTCCTAATGAATTGTGTTCTGAATTTAAAACTGGTTCTAAGTCTACGTTGAAAATTGTATCTCCAAGTACGATGAACATTTCATCTCCTTCTTTAATGTGCTCTTTTGCCGACCAAATTGCGTGACCTGTACCAATTTTTGGAAGTTGAACTACAAAATGGATGTCTAAATCGCTGTATTCAGCAGTAAGGTATTGTTCTATTTTATCTCCTAAATAACCAATAACAAAAATAAATTCTTTGATTCCATAATGCCGAAGATTATCAACAATATGAGCTATTAAAGGCTTGCCGCCAACGGGTATTAATGCTTTTGGGTGGGTATGAGTGTGAGGTCGTAAGCGAGACCCAATACCTGCCAATGGAATTATTGCTTTCATAAGTTGAATGTATGCCTAATCTTTGACAAAGTTATGTATTTAACCTGATTTATAGGTAAAAGCTTAAAGCAACAAGCTGCAAGCTACGATCGATAACAATAAGCTCACAGCTTTAGACTTTCAGCTAGCTGCATTCAAATTTCACTAAAAAAACCCTTTAATCTTAACTGAGTCAAAGTAATTACAATGTTTTTTAAGTGAAATTTGAAATAAAGGTGTATCATTCCCACTATTCGACTAAATTTGTGCTTCAAAACCGTATTTCATGAAAAGAGACCAACTAGTATTTGACATAATTAATAAAGAACTTCAACGACAGCGTGAAGGTATTGAACTAATTGCTTCAGAAAATTTTACAAGTCTACAAGTAATGGAAGCAATGGGCTCTGTTATGACCAATAAATATGCTGAAGGTCTACCAGGAAAACGATATTACGGTGGTTGCAAGCACGTAGATGAGACAGAAAACCTTGCAATTGAAAGAATAAAAGAGCTTTTTGGTGCTAAATGGGCAAATGTTCAACCACACAGTGGTGCACAGGCAAATGCGGCTGTAATGCTTGCTGTTTTAAAGCCAGGTGATACTATTTTAGGTTTTGATTTAAGTCATGGTGGTCATTTAACTCATGGTTCAAGTGTGAACTTTAGCGGTAAATTATACAACCCTACTTTTTACGGAGTATCAAAAGAAACTGGTCGCTTAGATTACGATGTAATGGAAGCAACGGCTAAAAAAGAAAAGCCAAAATTAATTATTGCAGGAGCATCAGCATACAGTAGAGATTGGGATTATGCAAGAATGCGTAGCATTGCAGATTCGGTTGGTGCTTTATTAATGGCTGATATTTCTCACCCTGCCGGAATGATTGCCAAAGGATTATTGAACGATCCAATTAAGCATTGTCATATTATAACAACTACTACTCATAAAACTTTAAGAGGTCCAAGAGGTGGTTTAATTATGATGGGAGAAGATTTTGAAAACCCGTTCGGTTTAAAATCTCCAAAAGGAGTAACGAGAATGATGTCTTCATTATTAGATAGCGGAGTTTTTCCAGGAACACAAGGTGGTCCATTAGAACATGTTATTGCTGCTAAAGCAATTGCCTTTGGTGAAGCATTAACAGACGAGTTTGGCAACTACCAGAAACAAGTAGGTAAGAATGCCCAAGCAATGGCCGCAGCCTTTGTAAAGCGTGGCTACGAAGTTATTAGTGGCGGAACAGACAATCACTGTATGTTGATTGACCTGCGATCTAAAAACGTTACTGGAAAGCAAATGGAGAATGCCTTAGTTCTTGCAGACATTACTGTAAATAAAAATATGGTGCCATTTGATGATAAGAGTCCGTTTGTCACTTCTGGAATACGTCTTGGAACTCCAGCAATTACTTCAAGAGGAATGATGGATACAGATATGGAACCAATTGTTGAGTTGATCGATAAAATGGTAATGGATCCTGATAACGAAAAGGTAATTAATACTGTTCGCCAGGATGTGAATGAACTGATGAGTAAGTTTCCGCTTTATCCTGAATTGAGTTAATTGTTACTCAATAAGATTTTGAAGCCATTCGCAAAAACTAGTGGCTTTTTTTTGGACCACCAACTATTAAATGCGAATAATTTAAATTATTCTTTAATCAAATGTAGTTTTTGAGCTTGAAACACTTCTTTTGTAGAATTATCATGAACATAAGCTACTAGGTCAATATGATTCTCACGGTACTCTTCAGGTAATGTGAAAGTATAGGTTTTGTTAATTTTAGTACCTGGCCCAACTTCAACGTTAGTTACTTTATCTCCAAAGGTGCCACCAGCAGAAACGTTCATTCTTAGCATATGATTATGAACATAATCCACAACAAATTCAGTTTCATTTTTCTGAGGCGAAACGATGCTATCTTCTAACGCGTAAACAACCAATTGTGTAGTTTTTGTTCCAAAATTCAAAAATTCAATTTCTGCATTAAGAACAACCTCGCGAGTTCTCTCGTCGAATGTGGCTATAAGTTCAATGTTATGAGTTGCAGGTGCCCTTAAAGCTTCAGCTACAGCAGAACCCCAAGCGGTGTGATTCATTAACAAAGTGTTTTCATATTCCACTCTGTTAATCATACCCTTTGGCAAACCCGCCTCTTGAATTGAAAAGATGTTATCTAACTCCTCACCTGTTTCGGTTCTGTAATCAGCTGATAAATTCCCCTTAGGATCGGCAAACTGTGTATTGTGTGTTGCCACAACAACTAAATTATCGCCATAAACATCTAAAAGAGATTTTGCAGTAACAGATGCGGCTGGGCAATTACTACAAGTGTGTCCAGTGAAATCTTCTAAAAGAATCACTTTCTCACCTTCAATCACAAAATTTTCGTCATATGGCTCGGTAATTTGATCGCAACCAAAAAACACTAAAGCAATAACTAAAAAAGCTAAATTCTTCATATTAGAAAGATGTACTTATTGATAATCGTAAACCGTTTGTTGCTGGAAGCACTCTACATACTCCACCAACACAAATTATTCCCGCACGTTGTTTTCCGTAAGCCAAGGCAATTCTTGATGACCCTTGAACGTATCCAACATTTGTATTTAAGTAATGAACTCGTTTCTTTTCAACGTCATTGCCATAATTATACTCGTCGATTACAGCTATAAACCAATGAGGAGAAACTGTGTATTCTGCTAAAGCCATAGCCCAATTTCCTTGGTCTTGCTCAGTAAACATTGCTTGAAACTCTGTTCTAATAGCGTTCTTACGGTTAATTTTATAGGTGATATCTGCGACACCAATAGTTGCAAATACTTTCCCAAAACCTGCTTGTTGTTCAATACGGTCTTTATCGTAAATCATACTTAAGTACTGGAAATTACCTTTCCACTTTTTATTAAACTTACGGTTGATTTCTATGTTGTTTTCTCTGAATAGTAAAACATCCCCTGTTGAGATAAAATCCTCATCATAAATTCTTGAGAAAGCATTAATCGCTTTATTATTTGTTCTAACCGTACTATGACTAACAGTAACTTGAGTACCGTATTTTCCACCAAGTTGAGACCCTTTTGGAACTTTGTACGATACTTCACCTTGCAAAGCAATTTCTCCGTTGGGTTGAGTTCCATAAGGATAGTATGCAGCTAATTGATAAGTATGCTGCTTGGTAAAGGCTGGTAAGAAACTTAGCGTTAGATTGTTGTTTCCAGCATTTCTGTCAGATCTAAAGTCCATATTATCAATTCGCTTTACTCCTCCACTTACGCTAAAACCTTTTTGTGAGTACGATGAGGTAACCATAAAGCCTTTACCCTCGTTGTATGAAAAGTTATTCGTTAATGATGGATCGTTAATTTTATAGGCAACCTCACTTTGTAAACTAAAGCCGCCTCTAATTAGGTTGAATCTACCTGCATATGCCGCAACATTCTCAGGTAAGTTGTAAACCGGGTCATCATCCGCTTGAAACTTACTGATAACTCCTGCTCCTAAAATTATTTTTGATTTTTTATCGATTAGCGATTCGAACGATTCGTTTATAAACCATTCTCCATCGGCACCCCGAACAATTCCTTCACCTTTTGTAAAGAACAATCGCTGGCGACCAGAAAGAACTTTTATTTGTACACCAGGTAATGGAGTAACTAAAACATGAAGTCCGTCAAGCGAATTGTCAATACCCAAAAAACGATCTTCATAAGTTCTGAAAATCATTCCAGAGCCAAATTGGTCGTAAAAATTACCTACAGTAAGCGTAATAAGGTCGGTTTGATATCGAATATATCTATTAGCGATACCCGTTCCATTGTATAAAGGATCGTAACCAATTAAAGCTCTTTCGTACGATTCTAATCGCACACCAGCCCTAAAGTTGCCTTTAGCATAATCAATTTGAGCATAGGTGTTCGACCTAATTTTCTCATCAACCTTTTCTGCACCTATAATAGTGTCTTCTAAATAGTATTGAATATCAGATTGAATGTTACCAGTTAAGCGCCCTTCTTCAGACTGACCATAACTAGTAAAAACAACTCCTACAATACTAAAGAGTAAAGCTACTCTTGCTAACATAGTAATTAATTTGGATTACTTAACTCAAGAATTTTTTCGAATAATTCTTCTTCATCTCCAGGAGAGTATGAAGTGTGTTGGTAAACTATATTCTTATTCCCATCAAGTAAAAAAGTATGAGGGACATTTACCACATTCATTGCTCTTTTTAAATCGCCATTTGCATCTAAAAGAACATCGTATTCCCAACTTCTTGCGTTAACAAATGGTAATACTCTTGATGAATTTCTTGAATCGTCGATTGAAACAGCATAAATTTTAACACCGGTTTCTTCTTCCCAATCGGCATAAACTTCATTAATATTAGTTAACTCAGTTATACATGGCTTACACCAAAGTGCCCAAAATGATAAAACAATTGGTTTCCCTTCGTTGTCGATATCAGCAATATTTACGGTTGTGCCGTCTAAGCTTTTTACTGAAATATTTGGTAGGCTCGTAGTTTGCGCAAATGCAGCAGTGGCAAAAATTGAGAAAATAGCTATTAGGATATATTTTTTCATCATAGGTTAAGAGATAAAAAAACAGCAGAGGTTTAATCCTCTGCTGTTAAATGTACTAATTAATACTTTTTTCTTAGTTCACTGATAATTTAGATGTAGCTACTTTACCATTAGTTGATAAGTTTACTACATACATACCTTTAGTTAAAGAACTAGTAGGTATAGTAAGAACTTGCTTTCCTGTTGCTACGTTTAAAACGTTTGAAAGAACTGTTCTTCCTTGAACGTCAGTTATAGTTAATTCAACTTGATTTGATAAAGCTTCGAATTCAATTGTTGCATCATTTCCAACGTTAATTGGGTTAGGATACAAAGCAGTGATTTCCGCCATTGCGATATCAAATTCTGCTGAAGAAATCTCACCTCTAAACCATTTTGCAGAAAGATTAATAGCTTTGTTAGTAAAAGCAGAAGTTCCAAAAGAAGCACTAAATGTTTCAAATAAGAATGGAAAGTAAACTACTTTAAAAGTTTCATCATTACCGTTTCTTACACCAGCTAATTCGTCTATCTGATTGTCATAGTAAGCTATTGGATGAGATTCATCACCGTTATTAGAAATCTTTTCAATTGTACTACCATTAACAGCTCTCAATTGTGCATCTGGTAAAGTATTAAATAATCCTTTATCATCCGGATGTGGTGTTACATTAACTGCAGTCTCATTTGTTCCTTTTCCTAAGTAAGATGCTCCTAAATAGTTGTTGTAGAAAAGAATTTTATCAACATTTGAAGTTTTATCAACATTATCTCCAATTGTTTGACCTGTTATAAAAAGGTTACCACCTTTATCTAAATAGCTCATCAACAATGCTGCTTCTGCTCCTGTAATAGCTTCAGGGTCATAACCAATGTTATATACAATTGCAAAAACATTTTCAGGAGTTAATGACTCTTCAGAAGTTGATTTTAAAGCTGCTTCTGAAAGCGTTACATAACTTTCACTAGCTAAAGCTAAACCAGTTTTAAATGTATTTCCACCGTCTAATTCAGCCTTGTTAGCATATAAGAAGTTAATTTTACCAATTGCCGTTACTGATACAAACTCTTTGTATTGAGGGAAAGTATCAACTGGATTGATAACTAAATAAGAACTTCCTAATTGGTTTAATGTAGTGTTAGTTTTAACAAAAACATCAAAGTTTGTTGTGCTGTTAGCTGGAAGAGTAACAACAGCATTGTCAGTGTATTTTGTTCCATCAACTTCAAACCAACCTTCGTAACCAGAAGGTAATTCAGAATTATCGATTGCAACATTATAATCTGCTTCAACACCTAACGTAGTATTAAATTCAACTGTAAAGTTTGCAGTATCTGCTTCACCAGCTAATAAACTAGCTTCTGAAGCTATACTTTCTAAAGTGAAAGTAATATCAGATTTATCGATAGCCGCTTGCTCTACTCTTTTAGTAGCATTATTTTGAACAAAAGCAACCGCTTGAATTCTACCTCTATCGTAGATGAATTTTTCAATACTCCAAGCCAATGAAATAGTTGTATCCATACCAATTATCCAGTCATTTTCTAGAGCAACTCCTGTTGCACTTGGCAGCATAGCTCGAGTAACATTTCTAAATTCTGTTTCGCCGTTTGTTCCTGGTGCATCATCAAATTCAATTAACTTTTCAGTTATTAGCGTTTGAAGTACAAAAGTTCCAGAGATATCTGCTACAGCTTCGATAGTTACATCAATAAAAACACTATCCGTAGTAGTCATTGTATGTTCTATTGTCATTAAAAATGCTGAAGAATCTGCAGCTCTTGTATTAATGTTTGATTGATTCCATCCGCTTGGGTGACCATTATAAGTATTACCATCTAATACGGAATTTGGTACTCCATTTACACTATAGTAAGATACTCTATTATTAGGATCAGTTGGATTTTGATTGTGCATTGGATCATATCCAGGCCATGATGTTTGATATTTTACATCAATGATTGTTCCATCATTGTTACTCATTAAAACTTCAACAGCTGGATTATATGTAGCGCAAGGTCCGCAAGATGCTTGAGTAAAGTGTTCTAGCAGTACAAGTCTAGGAGCTAACTGCCCGTAGCTTAATGTTGCAGTTAGCACTGCAACTAAAAAAGAAATAGTTTTTATATTCATAGTATTATTTTTACAATTCAGTGACATCAAATATACAAAATTACGAATACTGACAAAGCTTTTATTTTTATTATCTTTGGTATTAATTAATTTTAAATCATGAAAAAGATCATCCTGCTCGGCATAATTGCCCTAACTACCTTAATTTCAAATAGTCAAAGCATAGAAATTGTGGAAAGTATCGATACTGTTACAAGCCCAGAAGTTTTTACTGGAGAATATGAAGGATATATTTATGTGAAAAACATTGGAATGGACACTATGAATATGAATGTTAGAAGGGTTTATAATGATACCGCTAACGACCATAGCGCTTTCTTTTGCTGGACACTTTGCTATGGACCGGAAACAAATGAAGCTCCAACAACAGAAAAATGTGGGCCTGGCGATACAATAAAACTTTTCAAAGGATATGTAGACCCTGACAAAAATGGTGATCAAGTACCTCAAAATGGAGTAACTATACAGCGTTTTTGCTTTTTTGATGCCGACAATGAAGCTGACTCAACGTGTAGATCTATGGTTTTTTCCATTGGACAGACTGGAACTTCAATAAAGACACTTTCTAATATAGAGCCTGTTTATCTTTCCAACACGTATGCAACTACTCACTTAAATGTGGTAAATATTGGTAGTATTGCTGATTACAGAGTAATTTCTGCTAAAGGAAATGTAGTTCAATCTGGAGTTCTAAACCAACCAAATACAACTCAAACTGTAATGGTTAATGAATTAAGTACAGGTATTTACTTTTTCCAAAGCTATAGCAATGGAATTAAGTACACTAAGAAATTTGTAAAAGAATAACAAGGTACTCTACTTTAAAGAATGTAAAGCATTCGTTAGCCACGGCCGACGGATGCTTTTTTTATTTCTTATAAAGCACAGTTTGCGCCGCATCTACCATGTCTTTTAAATGTGGGCCATAGGCATCAACGTAAACCTTAGAATATGGCATAGGCACATCAGCACCACATACTCTAACTATAGGTGCATCTAAGTAATCGAATGCCTCTTTTTGCAATCTATAAGCAACTTCTGATGAGGTTGAAGCTAAAGGCCAAGCCTCTTATCCGGTTTCTGTTCGTCGGCAACAACCTCACAACCTGGCTTATTTCAGTCTTAACCTTACGACTAGCAACCTTACTACTTGCTTTGCTTTGGGATTTATACCCTTTGGGACATTCATTTAAGGAACTATATTTACCATTCACGGCACACAAAAAAAACCTCAACAACTAGCTTGTTGTTGAGGTTTAATAATTTTTTTTACCTTAATAAAAACCTGAAGCAGTTATTCAGGACGGGTCACTTTAACTGTTGTTGGTTTTGAAGCTTTAATCCAAATAAAAT
>JBLIDK010000008.1:0-55386 GCA_047632595.1 Sphingobacteriales bacterium | reverse complement strand
TAAATAACCTGTCACCCACAAACCATCTCTACTTTGAAATTTTATTGGCTCCATTTTGGCCATTTTATCTTCATTTAACCAAGGGCAAGCTTCACCTATTTTAGTGATTTTCTCAGTAATTACATCCACATAAAAATACTCGCCTTTGTTAACATCATTATAAGCGTAAATAATAAATTTCTCTTCTGCTAAATCATGATCTAGAATTTTCTTCTCTAGGCCAATTATTTTACTGTCCAACAAATCATATAGACCTTCAGCTGATGCGTCCAAAAAAATATACTCATCACGCCAAGTGGTGTATTTAGCAAACAAAAGCACCTTATTTTTAGGACTATATTCTAAATGTCTTACATCGGCACGTGCACTGCTTGCTAAAGTATCTAATTCTTTTCCAGTTTTAAGGTCTATTTCAACAATTGCCTGCTTGTCTCTTCCAATATTTGAGCTAGCATAAATGTTTTTGTTATCGAAAGTAAATATTAATGGCTCTACTCTGTCTCCGAATGAAAACTCTAGTACTTTTTCAAAATTTCTATTCTGAACCTTATATAATATTCTGGTTAAGCCTTCGGTTGCCATCGCCAACCTTAATTCTCCACTATGATCTACATACCACTTTTCAATATTTCCAGGATTTTTGGCAATTATTTGCATTTTCCCGGATAAAACATTGAGTTTAAAAACATCAAAACGCTCAGGGTTACGTGCATTCATTTGAATTAATACTTCATTTGGAGAATTGCGTAATTCGTCTAAAACCCATACTCTCACCTGGTCAGTTGGAGTAACTTGTCTTCTACCTGTCCCGTTAATATTTACAATGTAAAGCACAAAATTTTCGTCTCCTTGATGATCCATCAAGTAAGTAATTTTGCTATTTCCTTTCCAGTAGAAATTTGATACTCGGTGAGTATTTCCCTCAGTGATACACACCTTTTCTCCCGTTGCTACATCTTGCACGTAAATTTGCATTGACCCTTCTATAGGGGATAAAAAAGCGATTTGAGATCCGTCTGGACTGATTTTTAATTCGGATATTTCAGGGTCACGAAATAAGTCCTCAATTGGAATGAGGTTAGATTCTTTTTCAAGCTTCTTATCGCATGAAGAAAAAACTATTGAAGTAATAGCTACTAGAATTATAAATGATACTCTGCGCATTAATTAGTTAAATTGACTTTATTCGAACTACAAAACTATAGTTTATTGGCTAAAACACAACTACGCTAAGATAAAAGTGTTTAGGTAGTAACAACAATATTACTGCTTATTTAAAATCTATTGATTTTGATGTTACTGTATCACTTAAGCATCGTAAAAACGTAAGTAATTGCTCTTTTTGTAGCATGTTTAGTTTTGGCTTTCTAATTTCTTTACTTAGAAATTTGTTTTGAATTGGAGTATCAACGTACAATGAAATAACCTCCTCAAGGCTCGAAACTTTACCATTATGCATATAAGGCCATGTGTATTCAATATTTCTAAGAGTTGGCACTTTAAACTTTGCTCTATCTTCAAAATCCATAGTAATTCGTTGTCTTCCTGTATCACTATACGCTTTAAAAATTCCATTATTTTCAAATTCAAAAGTGCTGAAATGAGGGGGTGGATGACAAGTGACACATCCAACACTATCTGCAAAGAAAATAGATAGTCCCATTAATTCATTTTCTGACAGAAGTGAAGAATCATTTGATCTACTAAACTGATCGTACTTTGAATTGGCCGCGACTAATGAACGTTCGTAACTAGCTATAGCTCTTGTTAATCCAAAAGCAGTTGGACTAGTCCCAAAAGCGCGGTTAAATAGATCCAAATATCTTGGGCTTTTTTCCAATCTTTCAACTCCTTCTTTTACTGTAAATCCCAATTCTTGATGTCCATCAATCGGCGCTAACGACTGCATTTCCAAGGTTGGTACGCCTCCATCCATAAAAAAATACGGGCTGTAGCTTACGTTTAATAATGTTGGTGTATTACGTGCAGTCTTAACTCCATTAAGTCCTTCACTTGCTGTTAGATTATCGGTAAATGCTTTTGTAGGATTATGACAAGTAGCACAGGAAATTGTAGAATCTCTGGATAAAATTGGATCAAAAAAAAGCGCCTTTCCTAGTTCTACTTTTTCTTTTGATATTAAATTGTCTTTTGGCACTTCTGGTACTGGGAAGCCCTTAGGTAGATTCCACTCAACACTATTTCCATTACAGCTAAGTAAAAGGGCAAATAAAATTAATGATATAGGGGCTTTTCTACACAAAAAATATAAAATTAGAAATAAATTGTAATTTAACACAAGTTATGAACTTATCTTATTGGGAAAAGAATTCCATTTTAAATGGAGTGGATGTACTTATTGTTGGAGGCGGCATAGTTGGTTTGTGTAGTGCAATTATGGCTAAAAAAAGATTTCCTAATCAGCGTATTGTGCTTTTGGAAAAACATCCATTTGCTGCCGGAGCAAGTACTAAAAATGCAGGTTTTGCCTGTTTTGGCAGTATTGGTGAACTCATTGAGCACGAGAAACTAGTTGGTGAAAAAGCAATGAAAAAGTTAATTCAAGAACGCTGGGAAGGCCTTCAATTACTTTTCTCGCTGATAGACGAATCCTCGATTGAACTTGAACATTTAGGTGGATTTGAAGTATTTGACTCTGAGGAGAGTCTTGATAATTCACTTTCTAAACTAGACTATTACAATCATCTTGTTGAAGATATTGTAGGTGCGAATTGTTTTGAAAAACAAGATTCAACACGTTATTCATTTAACAATGTGTCGGGAGTTATCAGAAATAAATACGAATCCCAACTTCATTCTGGTAAACTTTTTTTGGAACTAAAAGGTAAATGCGCAGAATTGGGTGTGGAAATTTTTAACGGGGTAACCGTACTAAACGTTGAAGAAAATATGGCTGAAACAGACGTTGGAGTTTTTAACTTTAATAAAGCCCTCTTATGCACCAATGCTTTTGCGCCTAAATTAGCACCTTCAATAAATCTAAAACCTGGCAGAGGCCAAATTTTAATTACTAAAGCAATTCCTAATCTTCAATTAAAAGGTAGTTTTCATTACGATAAAGGCTACTTCTATTTCAGAAACATTCATAATAGAGTGTTATTAGGGGGTGGAAGAAATGAATTTGAAACTAATGAACAATCAACTAATTTAGTCACCACTTCAGAAGTTCAAGACAGGCTAGAAGTGCTGTTACAAACTGTAATATTACCAAACACTAAGTTCGAAATTGAAAGTCGATGGTCGGGTGTAATGGCTTTTAATAAAAGTGGATTACCTATTCTAGAAGAGCTAGACACCAATGTTTTTTTTGCTGGATGCAGCAACGGAATGGGAGTTGCACTTGGAGCTAAATTAGCAAAAAAGGCAGTTGAACGGCTTTAAGGTCATTCTGCCATTGGAATATTTTTATACCTAGATTTATAGTATAATCGTTTAGCTTAATGTTATGGAAGAAATTAAAGATTTTATTGTCTCAATAAGCACACTAAGTTTTTGGGAAAGACTGTTTTCTTGGAGAAAAGTTAAAACTGCTTCGCAAAAATTACAAGTTGAACTAAAATATCTCGAGCAAAATTTAACCGACGCAAATCAACGAATCATTCAACTCGAGAATGACTTAAAGGTAATGGCTACAAAAACAGAAGCCAATGAGGCTAATCATGCTCAAATCAAGGATGCAAAAATAAAGGCCGAAACAGAATTACAACAAAGTTTAACTACCATTTCATCACTTCAAAATAAAGTCAATGCCTTTGAATTTAAAAAAGAGCAACAGCAAATTGAATATGATCAAAAAGTAAATAGCTTAAACAACCTTAAAGATTCAATGGAAAAAGACAAGGTTAAAATTCATGATGATCGTGAAGCTGAAATTCATCAGAAATACGATATGATGAAAAAAACTTGGGCTATTCATGAACAAGAAACTAAGGAAGCTATTCTTGGAATTTGTCAAAAACATATTATCGACTACGTTGAGAAATTTCCTCATAAAGGAACGCCAGACAATGTTGTAAATATCATGAACGAATACATTGTTTTTGATGCTAAAAGTCCAGCGAATGACAATTTGGACAATTTCCCTACTTACATTAAAGCACAAGTTGAGCAGGTTAAGAAATATGCTAAGTTAGACGATGTACGGAAAGAAATTTTTCTAGTTGTGCCTACAAACACAATCGATCTTCTGCAAATAAAAACATATAAAACCCCAGACTATACGGTTTACATAATAACCAAAGACTCTCTTGAACCCGTTTTACTTTCATTAAAGAAAATTGAAGAATACGAGTTTGCAGAGCAACTAAGTCCAGAGGAGCGAATAAATATATGTAGGGTAATTGGAAAATTTGCCCACACTACGAAACGAAAAATTCAAATTGACCAATTTTTCACCATGCAGTTTTTAGATATACTTTCGAAATGTAAAAATGAGTTACCAAAGGATATTTTGGAACAGGTAATTGAGTTTGAAAAAGCATCTACTTTAAATCCTCCTACAGAAAAGAAAGCGAAGCAAATTATAACGCAGGATTTAAGATCTGAAAATGATCAATTAAATGCTAAGGCTGGTTTTGAGAAAATTGAAATACCAGAAACTCTTGATGAGGTGAAAAAATTAAACTAGTCTATTTTTTCTTGTAGTTCTTATAAAGCTCTCGAACTATACCATCTGCTAAGCCCATTTTTGGTACATGAATGTGATTTGCAGAAACAGTTTCCATCACCTTAATGAATAAATTCCCTGCAGGTATTATTACATCCGCTCTATCTGGGTTTAGTTTGAACTGAATAATTCGTTCTTCATAGGTTAACGAATTAAGGACATTAAAAACTCTTTTCATCGACTTGTAATCCAAGGGTTGGTAGTCTTTTTTATTCGCCAAGCGATAATACCGGTTAATGTTTCCGCCAGTACCAACAATAGATAAATTTTGTAGTCCTTGTACATTTTTTCTTAACCATCTGCACATTTCATCCCAATCGCTTTCACTTACCTTTTCTTCTAAAAGTCTAATAGTTCCCATTTTAAAGGATTTAGCAATCAGCTTTTGCCCTTTGCTGAAGAAGGTATATTCAACACTACCACCACCAACATCCATATACAAGTAATCATCTTCATGGTTCATGAATTCTTCAAAAGCCACATTACTTAAATACTTTGCTTCTTCTGGCCCAGTAATCAAGTGTACTTTTATTCCTGCTTTCTCTTGAATTTCTTTAACTATTTGAGCCGAATTGGCTGATTCGCGTAAAGCCGATGTTGCACAAGCTTTATATTTTATTACACCGTGGGCGTCCATTAAATTCTTAAAACTTTCAATAGTTAAAACCAACATATTCTTTTTTGCCTCGGATATTTCCCCTGTTTTAAACACATCCATTCCCAAACGAAGTGGCACCCGAACTAAACTTTGTTTTTTAAACTGAGGTTTACCCGCTACTTCAAATACGTTTTCAACTAAGAGTCGAACGGCATTGGAACCCACATCAATAGCAGCAAATTTTAATATTTTTAACATTCAATTAGTCTAAAAGATTTTGTTTTTGGTAATATTTACGCAACTCCACTTGCGACCTAGTTTTCTCCGATTCGTTTAAATAGTATTTGTTTTCTTGATTCTTGTCAATAATTCGTGCTTTTAAATTGTCACGCCACTGTATTTCCATTAAATCCACTAGTTCTGATTGAATATCCTTTGAATAAACAGGACATGTAATTTCAACTCGGTGATCTAGATTTCTGGCCATTAAATCGGCTGAGCCAATAAAAAACTTTCGATTATTATCCACTCCAAAAATCATTACTCTTGAATGCTCTAAATATATATCTACAATGCTTCGAACTTCAATATTTTCTGAAATTTCTGGAAGTCCAGGTACAAGTGAGCAAATTCCTCTAACTATTAACCTTACTTGTACCCCAGCTTGTGATGCTTCGTAAAGCTTGTTTATAGTAACAGAATCGGTTAAACTATTCATTTTAATAAAAATCGATGCCTTAATCTCCTTTTTAGCATTTTTTATCTCATGATCTATTAGTTTAACTAGGTTTTTTCTAAAATCATGGGGAGAAACAAGTAGATGTCTATAGTTATATTTCTTATAATTTTTTTCAAGGAAACTAAACAACTTCACTACTTCACCAGTAATTCGTCTATCAGCGGTAAATAAGGCCAAATCAGTATAATGCTTTGCTGTTTGTTCGTTATAATTACCTGTGCTAATGTTTGCATAGTTTACTAATCGCATACGCTCCATTCTTGTAACCAAGGTCATTTTTGAATGAACTTTCAGTCCTGGAACTCCAAAAATTACATTTACACCTTTGTGCTGTAATTTCTCAGACCAAAAAATATTAGCTTCTTCGTCAAAACGTGCTTGAAGTTCAACAATAGCAATTACTTCTTTCCCATTTTCAGCAGCATTTACTAAAGCATTTATGATTTGTGAATCATTTGCCATTCGATATAAACTGATTTGAATTTTAGTGACATGTGGATCAATCGCTGCTTCACGTAGAAAATCAACCATATGGGCAAAGCTGTGGTATGGATAATGCAGCAGAACATCCTTGTTCTTTATAGCGTCCATAACACTTTTATATTTTGAAAGTAGTTTATGCCTTAAAGGCTTTATTGGTTTGTAGTGAAACTTCTTGCCACCTATGCTAGGAAACTGCATTAAATCTTTAAAGTTATGATAGCGTCCACCTGGAATAATGTTCTCATCTTTTACCAAATTCATTTTCTTCATTAGAAAATTAAATAAATCAATTGGCATAGTATGATCGTAAACAAAACGAACGGTATTACCGAGCTGCCTTTGTTTAACTCCCTTCGTTAATTTTTCAATGTAACTAACCGTTAAATCATTTTCAATGTCGAGCTCAGAATCTCTAGTTAACTTTATAGTATAAGCTTCAATGGCTTTGTATTCAAAAATATGAAAGATCTCAGGAAGGTTAAATCTAATAATGTCATCTAAAAGGATGACATACTTTTTGTCTTCTATATTTGGTAACCTAACAAATCTCGAAAGACTATCTGAAACTGGCACTTCCATCAAAGCATAATCAGGACGAGCAGTTGGCGCTTGTTTAATGCCTTTTATAGCTAAATAAATTGAGCTTTCGTTAAATTTTGGGAAGCCCTCAACATGTTTAAGCATTATAGGCACTAACGCCCCTTGAACTTTTTCTTGAAAGAAGGTCTTAGCAAACTTCTCATGTTCTTTGTTTAGTCCTTCTTCATTAATTATATAAATATTTTCAGCCTCAAGACTCTTTACTATTTTAGAATAGGTTTTCTCAAAGTCGGCTTGTTGCTTTAATACTACACGTTGAATATCGTCTAGAACTTTTTTAGGTTTCGAACGAATAATGTCTTTGCCTTGCTTTCCTAAAGGAATCATTCTTCTTACAGTTGCTACTCTAACTCTAAAAAACTCATCTTGATTGTTCGAGAAAATTGCTAAAAAACGTAGGCGCTCAATTAAGGGCACCTTAATGTCTTGCGCTTCTTGAAGAACACGAGCGTTAAAAGCTAACCAGCTTAATTCTCTGTTAATTTTTGGACTTAAATCTACTAAATGATCTGGCATTTGAATCGAATGAGCTTCCACATTGGAAATATAAATTAAATCTAGTGGATTAATTTATTATGTAGTTCAAGTTAGTGTTAAAATTACTTTAAATATCGAAGAACACCTTTATTAATAAGCTTTTGATGAAATTATAGGAACAACTAGATACTTGTTTTATCCTGATTACGTGGGTTTTATAATTTATTTTTTGAAAAAGCAACAAAAACTTTCTATTTGCCGTAAACAGACACAATGCCAACCTAAAAATTTGAATTATGAAAATTGCTACACTCCTAATAGCCGTTCTACTAATATGTCCCGACAATGTTGGCAGTACCAGTCGAAGTAAAAGTTACGAAAGTTGAGTTCTCAACTCAAATAACTCTTGAAAATGTAGAGCGAGTAATTACAAGAAACGCTCAACTACTTGATGGAAAAGAAGGATACTGGCATGTACAATACGAAGACAGAATCTTAGTATTAATCGCCGATGAAGCAACAAATAGATTAAGAATTATGTCGGGAATTTTAGAAGAAAAAGACCTTGCAAATTAAGATTATAAAGGAATTGTTAAGGTATAATTCGTTAACTCAATAGATGCTAAATATGCGCTTTTTAACGATGTGTTGTGGCGTGTATATGTACACCCACTTAATAATATGACAGAAGAGTTGTTAGTAGATGCGCTGAGTCAAGATTTCTGCGCCGCTCATAACTTTGAAACCAGTTATAGTATTAAAAGTTCCGCTCTAGCGAGAAACTAATGAAAATTTAATTTCAGGTTTACCTGAAGTTGAGTGTGTAGTTTAATACTAATTCTGAGTTTTCGGAGCTGGGGTTTTTTATGCTTTAAGACTACTTTCTCAACCCTTTTCAAAATTCCTTAAAGAGTTTTCTATTCAAGTGCTATCTTTAACCAAAAAGTAATTCATGGCTGAAGACAAACGCTTATTCCTTCTTGATGCATTCGCCCTTATTTTTAGGGCCTATTATGGCCTTGGGAAAAATTTTCTATATAATTCCAAGGGAGTTAACGTAACAGCTCCGCAACTATTTACTGATAGTTTATGGACACTCCTTAAAAAGGAAAACCCTACGCATATTGCTATTTGTTTCGATACTAGGGCGCCAACAACAAGAGTGATTGAGCATTCTTTCTATAAAGCTAACCGTCAAGAAACTCCAGAAGATTTAAAAGCAAGTATCCCGGTAATTAAAGAAATTATTAGGGCCTTAAATATTCCAATTATTGAAGCTGATGGCTATGAGGCTGATGACGTAATTGGAACCATTGCGAAGCAACAAGAAAAGAATGGCTACCAAGTTTATATGGTAACTCCAGATAAAGATTACGGTCAACTTTGCACTCAAAATATTTTCATGTACAAACCACCTTTTAGAGGCAAAAAGGAGGAAATAATGGATGACAAGGCTATTTGTGAAAAATGGCAAATTGACCATGTAGACAAGCTTATTGATATTTTAGGATTAATGGGCGATGCGGTTGATAATATTCCAGGAATTCCAGGGGTTGGTGAAAAAACTGCAATAAAGCTGGTTAACGAATATGGCGGAGTAGAAGGTTTATTAGCAAATACTGATAAGTTAAAAGGCAAGCTTAAAGAACGTGTAGAAGAAAATACTGAATCAGCAATAATTTCAAAACACCTTGCAACAATCATTTTAGATGTTCCAGTTGAATACAACATGGATACACTAATTATGGAAAAACCTAATGCGGAGAAATTAGGTGAGATTTTTAGTGAAATGGAATTCCGAAGATTAGGAGTTCGAATTTTAGGCTCTACTTACAATGTGGTAGATTCAGCTTCACCAGCTCAACAATCGCTATTCGGTAATTCAGATGATGCGACACCCTCTGTTCCTCAAGGCTCAAACATCGAAAATGTAGAACATAAGTATCAATTAATTGATTCTGCCGATAAGCGAAAAAAGCTAATAGCAGATATTTTAAAACAAAAAGAAGTTTGTTTTGATACTGAAACTACGGGTGTTGATCCTAATAACTGTGAATTAGTAGGGCTCTCTTTTAGTTGGAAAGAACATGAAGGTTATTACGTTCCTGTTTCAGAAGACCAAGATGAAGTTAAAGCAGTTCTAGAAGAATTCAGACCCTTTTTTGAAAGCAAAACCATTGTAAAAATTGGACAAAACATTAAATACGACATGCTTGTTCTTAAATGGGTTGGTATTGAAGTTTTGGAGCCTGTTTTTGATACAATGGTAGCTCATTATGTAGCCAAGCCAGAAATGAAGCATGGAATGGATATGCTAAGCGAAACTTACTTAGGATACAAACCTGTGTCTATTACTGAATTAATAGGCAAAAAAAGTGCAAAACAGGGTAATATGCGAGATGTTCCAATTGAGGAAGTTGCAAATTATGCCTCGGAAGATGCTGACATCACTTTTCAGCTCAAAAATATAATGGTCCCTTTGTTAAAAGAACATGATGTTGTTCCATTGTTTGAAAATGTTGAGAGTCCTCTGATAAAAGTTTTAGCAGGAATGGAGTTTGAAGGAATAAATTTAGACGTTGACTTCCTAATTAACTATAGTAGTGAATTAGGTGTAGTTTGTGATGAAAAAGAACAAGCCGTTTACGAAAAAGCGGGGAAGCGTTTCAATCTAAACTCACCAAAACAACTTGGTGAAATTCTATTTAATGAGATGGAGCTTCCTTACACCGGCAAAAAAACTAAAACAGGTCAATTTTCTACAGGGGAAGAGATTCTAACTCCCTTGTCGGAGGAGTTTGAAATCATCTCCGATATTTTAAATTATAGAGAATTAACTAAACTGAAATCTACCTACGTTGATGCATTACCAAATATGGTTAATGCTAAAACAAATAGAATTCACAGCTCATTCAGACAAACGATTGTACCAACTGGGCGATTAAGTTCTGACAAGCCTAATCTTCAAAATATTCCTATTCGAACGCCAAAGGGAAGAGAAGTTCGTAAAGCCTTTATTCCAAGAAATGAAGACCATCTTTTACTTGCTGCAGATTATTCTCAAATTGAATTAAGAATATTGGCGCATATGAGTCAAGATCCTTTGATGTTAGAAGCCTTTGAAAACGACTTGGATATACATTCAGCAACAGCCTCTAAAGTCTTTGGCGTAACCTTAGAAGAAGTAACTCGAGAAATGCGCGGAAAGGCTAAGGCTGTAAACTTTGGACTTGCCTATGGGCAAACCGCTTTTGGATTGTCCCAAAACCTGCGAATTAAGCGTTCAGAAGCCAAGGAAATTATTGACAACTATTTTGAGAAGTACCCGGGAATAAGAAAATGTATGGACAACAACATTGCTTTTGCGAAAGAGCATGGTTATAGTCAAACTATAATGGGAAGAAAGCGATATTTACCAGACATTAATTCAGGGAATCATACAGTTAGAGGTTTCGCAGAGAGAAATGCAATTAATTCACCTATTCAAGGTTCAGCAGCTGATATGATTAAAGTTGCGATGATTAACGTTCATGATGAGCTTGTAAAACAAGAGTTGAAAACAAAAATGATTCTGCAAGTACACGATGAATTAGTTTTTGACGTATATAAACCTGAACTTGATCTAGTTAAGAAAATTGTAGAAGAAAAAATGGTAAATGCCATTCCTATGAAGGTTCCAATTAAAGTTGAAATGGGAACAGGTGAAAATTGGCTTCAAGCACATTAATACTTGTTAAACTATTTGCCTTTTAAGTTATCTTAGATGTAAACAAAGTAATTATGAAAAGGTACTTTCTCTATTTTCTTATTTGTTCGTTTTTTGGCATTAATGCCAAGGCACAATTATTTGATGTTGTTTCTAACTACGCTTTTAAGGAAGGTGAGAAATTGGAGTATAGCGTTGGTTACGGTTTTATAAAAGCTGCAGAAGCAACTTTAGAAGTGAAAGCGACCAGCGAAACGTTCAATAACAGAAGCGCTTTTCATGTGGTGGCAAATGGAAAAACAACTGGTGGATTTAGAACCCTTTTCAAAGTTGACGATGAATTTGAAAGTTATATTGATAAGTATGCCTTAGTACCTTGGTTGTTTAAAGAGAACATTAATGAAGGGCGTTATAGACGATTAGTAGATAATCACTTTAATCATTTTGAGAAAGAAGTTTTTATCGACAAGAAAAAAAAAGACCCTAGTAAAAGAACACTTCCAATTCCAACAGGAGTGCATGATTTTATAAGTGCTATGTATTATGCACGATCTATAGCAACCGAAGAAGCTGATAGTAAAAAGAAATTCGCCTTTACTATTTTCTTACAGGATACAGTTTTTGATGTTGCAGTGGAGTTTATTGAACGTGAGGAAGTAAAGACTAAAGCAGGCAAATTTAAGTGTCTAAAATATAAAATTGGTGTTTTAGAAGGTGGGTTTTTCGCTGAAGGGGGAGACACCTATTTATGGGTAACAGATGACAAAAACCGAATCCCTGTTCAAGTTACAGTGGATTTATTTTTGGGTTCTATGTACGTGGAATTATCTAAATACTCTGGAACTAAATATCCACTTTTATCAAAAGTAAGTTCATAAAAAAACCCTGTTGTGATTAACTCACAACAAGGTTTTTTATTAATACCTAAATGTAATTACATTTTAGGCATGATAACTTTATCAATTACATGAATTACTCCGTTAGAGCACTCAATGTCAGTTGCAGTTACGTTAGCACCGTCAACCATAACACCAGCATCACTAACAACAACGCTACACTCTTTACCGTTAACGGTAGGAGCCATCATTGTAGTTACATCAGCAGCCATAACTTTTCCAGGTACAACGTGGTAAGTTAAAATTGCTTGTAATTTCGCTTTGTTTTCTGGCTTTAAAAGATTCTCTACTGTTCCTTCAGGAAGAGCAGCGAATGCTTCGTTAGTTGGAGCGAAAATTGTAAAAGGTCCGTCTCCTTGTAATGCTTCAACTAAACCAGCAGCTTTAACAGCAGCACATAGTGTAGTAAAGTTTTCGTTAGCCATAGCAGTTGCAACTACGTCCATTGACGCCATTGCTTCAGCAGCTGCAGCAATTGAATCTGCTTTTGCTTGTGCCATTTCTTCTTGTTTAGCCATCTCTGCTTTAGAGTTAGCACCACCACTACATGCTGTAAATCCTACAACTGCAGTAATCATTAGTAATAATGTTAATTTTCTCATTTTGTATGTTGCTTTAAATAAAGCGCAAATCTAGTTAATATTTAATTAAAATACCTTTTTATTCCAACAATTTCTACCTCAAGTAATGGGCTGTCATCAAAAGCATGCCTCATTAAATCATTCATGTTCTTTTGCCCCATAATATGTATTAAAAATTGCGGTCGCATACCTGCCCGTAGTGAAAGAACAGCATATGTTATTGGCGCCACATTTGACGAAAGTAATTCATAAATAGGCTTTCCACTGTGTTTTTTTCATCACCAATAAATGAGTCGAATCAACAAATGGTCTCTAAACCTACTATTTTTCCCACTTGCTTAGTACGCTTGGTGAGGTAAATATTTTTTAGCAATGGAAAACAATTCTCCTCTTGTGTACTATTACTTGTTTAAAATCATATTCGCATAATTATTTAAGGGAATACGCACTTCAGTTCCAAAAGCTCCGATTATTTTAATCTTCCCATTTACGATGTCTGAATTTTTTAACTTCTGAATATCTGTGTACTTTAAGCCAGTAAAACAACCAAAAAGAAATAAATCTCTGGCAAGAATTAGATTTGGATACTTGTTTAAGTTTAAATTGAAAACCTTACTCAACTCTTGCTCTGTTAAAAAAGTCTTATTAGGAATATCCGTTTTTAATCGATTTGTTTTATCAATTACTGCTGAAACCTTTGCACCTTCATTAATATGAACATATTGGCAAAATACATTTAAAGCCTTAAGCTTCTTATTTACAGTACTGTTTGAATTTCCTGGTGCCTTAATTAAAAAGTGTGAAAAAAAAGTTCCAAACGTTTTATTCAATCGATATAAAGCAATTGGTGACCCGGTTAGTCGTTGAAATTCATATAAATCTTTTTTAACAACCTAATAAACTGCAATTGAACTAGTTTTTTTTTCCTCTGAAATAATTGCTAAAAAGTTGTCGTAGGCTCTAAAGAAATCATCTTCAAGACCTTTATTCTCAAATGAATCTTTAAAATCAGATTTAATTTGTGCTAATTAATAATCGCCATTTCTACTATATCTCAAGTAGACATCTTGTAAATGCCTTATCTGTGATTTTAGTCTTTTGTTGATATTATCAGGATCTTTCTCCATCTCTTGAATATCAAAATCCCAATTTCCTTCTTCTACTTTAACTCCAGTAAAATGTTTTAATTTTTAAGTTTATTTAGGAAATACCTTTATTGGCATTTCAATAAAATCAGCAGTAAAATCGCCATTCTTATCATCTTTTGCATTTTCAACTAGTACTTGAAATAGGTAAACACCAGTATCTGGAAGGTGCATCAAAACTGGATCAATATATTCACCATTCCCATCAGTATCATATACAGATTCAAACACAAAATCTTTTGAATTGGTAGACTCCCCCCCCTTAACAAAACTATATAATGTAAGAAATGCTTTCTTATCATTTATTACCAGCGCCTTGTATGAAACTATTGCGTCTTGGTAAATAGTGTCTGCCCCATCAGGGTAAGTTATTTCAACCCCCACAATTTCAGCATCTTTTGAACATGAAGTAGATAGTAATAACAAGAGAAGAAAGAAGTATTAAGTTTTTAAATAACATAATCTAATTTTGGTTTAGCTCGATGAATGTAGAATTATTTTTTATTAAAAACATATAAACTACAGTAAAACATTCTTTTATCTCATGTGTTAAGTCCGTACCTTTGCAAAACCAATAGTTTACAATGATTACAAAAGAAAAAATACTAGAAGCATTATCTAACGTAGAAGATCCAGATCTTAAAAAAGACCTTGTTACGCTTGGAATGATTCAAGATTTAGAAATTAAAGATAAAAATGTCAAGTTTACCTTGATGTTAACTACTCCAGCTTGTCCGATGAAAGACATGCTAACCCAAGCTTGCAAAAATGCAATTTGGCATTTAGTTGATAAGGACGCTGAAATTGATATGCACGTAACTGCAAATGTGAAACCTACGGTTCAAGCACCTTCTGGTGGAAGTGCAATAGGAAATATTATCGCCGTAGTTTCTGGTAAAGGTGGCGTTGGGAAATCAACTGTAGCAAGTAATCTTGCTGTATCTCTTCAAAAACAAGGTGCTCGAGTAGGCTTAATAGATGCTGATATTTATGGACCATCGATTCCAACAATGTTTAATTTATTAGGTCAAAAGCCAAAACAAACTACTCGTGATGGAAAAAACTACATGTTACCAATTGAGCAATTCGGAGTAAAAATTCTATCAATTGGTTTCTTTACTGAAGGAGATCAAGCAATTCCTTGGAGAGGCCCTATGGTAAGTAGCGCGTTAAAGCAATTTTTTAATGATGCTTACTGGGGTGATTTGGATTACTTAGTAATTGACATGCCTCCAGGGACAGGTGATATTCACTTGACACTAATGCAGCAGTTTCCTGTTACTGGCGCTGTAGTAGTTACTACCCCACAAGAAGTGGCTTTAGCTGATGCTAAAAAGGCAATCAACATGTTTAAGGTAAAGCAATTAGAAACCCCTGTTATAGGAATCGTAGAAAACATGGCTTACTTTACTCCAGCTGAGCTTCCAAACAACAAGTATTACATTTTTGGACAAGATGGTGGCAAGAAACTAGCAGAAGAATATCAAGTACCATTTTTAGGATCAATTCCAATTGTTCAAGCCGTAAGAGAAGCTGGTGACGAAGGAATGCCAGCAGTTCTAAATGAAAACGAAATTGTAAGCGGTGCTTTTAGAGACATTGCGATGTCTGTTGCTCAGCAATTATCAATAATTAACAGTAAACCTAAAGCAGATAAAGCGGAAGTCGCACATAGCTAAAGCTAAGCGAGTATTTCGTAACTTTGCACTATATCATATTAACTATGAAATTAGAAGACCACGTATTATTACCTAGAATAGAAGAAGCATTGGATTCTATTAGACCTTTTTTAGAGGCTGATGGTGGAAATGTTGAGGTAAGTGACATTAAAGAGGACAATACTGTTGTTCTTCGACTTCTTGGCGCTTGTGGCTCTTGCCCAATGAGTATGATGACCTTAAAAGCAGGTGTGGAGCAAGCGTTAAAACGTGCTGTTCCTGAAATTACCGCTGTTGAAGCTTTAAACATAACTGATTTCGATGATCCCGAAGCTGTAATTCCAGATGCAGTTAAGGAAAGAATGGGTTAGTAAACACTAAGCTTAAAAATTTATCGTTTTAAATCCATCTGTGAGAAAATTCATTGTTTTATTTCTAATACTAAGTTCATTTGCCCTTTCATATGGCCAAACGAATGATAAATTAGTACAACTCTCTGGAGTAGCGGTTAGAAAAAACATTTTAACTCCAATCCCTCTAACTAGTGTATATAATATTAGTAATGGGAGAGGTACAATAGCCGATTTTAAAGGATATTTTTCGTTTGCAGTTTTGCCAGGAGACACCATTCAATTTAGCTGTATTGGTTATAAAACTCAACTTCTTCTTGTGGAAGAATACGGTGAAAAAGATATTGTTTATAGTATTATTGAACTAGTGAAAGACACAATCGTATTTGAACCGGTTGATGTTTTCCCTTGGCCATCAAAAGAAGATTTTAAAGAAGCCTTCCTTCGTTTTGATATACCAGATGATGATTATGAGCGTGCGAGAAGAAATATTAGTGGCGAAACTTTAGCTCAGTACAGAGAAGTGCTTGCTTATGATGGTAGAGAGTCTGGAAAATTATATTTACAAAGAGAAGCTGCCCGCTCCTATTACAAAGGTCAGCTGATGCCTATTTCTATTCTAAACCCGCTAAAGTGGGCTGAGTTTTTCAACTCCATTAAGGAAAACAAGTAATCTATCTTAGCTTCAAATTAAACTTCATCTTATAATCTAAAGGAATTTGTCCTTTACTTATTCGTTCTAAAGTCTTTTTTAGCATTCTTTTTCTCAAAGGAGCTAAATAATCTGTAAATAAAATTCCTTCAATGTGATCATATTCGTGTTGAATGATTCTTGCAGGAATTCCATCAAACTCTTCTATGTGCTCTTTAAAATTTTCGTCGTAGTATTTAATTTTTATTTCTGATTTACGACTCACATCTTCACGCACTTCAGGAATACTTAAGCAACCTTCACTATAAGGCCAAATTTTACCAGATTCATCTAACATTTGTGCATTAATGAATGCTTTACGCATAGGTAGTACTTCTTCCTCTTCATCAAACACAGTAGTGTCTACCACAAAAATTCTTAAACTTTGCCCAACTTGCGGTCCTGCTAGTCCAACACCTTTGGCATTATCCATAGTATTAAACATGTTTTTAATTAAATCATGTATCCCTTTATGGTCTTTTGGAATGTCATCTGCCTTACGTTTTAAAACAGGGTTGCCATATGCGAAAATAGGTAATATCATTGCTGTGTTTCTAAATACGATTGTAAAATAATGGTCGCGCTAACTTTATCAACAAGTTCCTTATTAGAACGTTTCGATTTTGAGAGCCCTAAGCTAAGAATACTATCCTTAGCAATCTTTGAAGTAAAGCGTTCATCGATCATGGTAATAGGTATTTCTGGGAATTCTCGTTCTAGTTTTCGTACAAAACCTTTAATGTGCGACATGCTCCTAGAGTCGTTTCCTCTCATGTCTTTTGCCTCTCCTACCACAAAGCGCTCAACTTCTTCTTGTTGTAAGTAGTTTTTTATAAATTCAAACACCTTGTCGGGATGAATAACATCCAAACCGCTAGCAATAATTTGCATTGGGTCGGTTACTGCAATACCGATACGTTTAGTGCCATAATCAAATGAAAGAACTCTTGCCATGGTGCAAAAATAACAAGTTGAAACTATTGTCCTACAATATTCAGTAATTGTATAGCTTTGTTGTATGAGATTTGCAGATATTCCAGGATTGTCAGAAGCGAAATCAAAATTAGCACATGCTGTTAATTCTGGTCGCTTAGCACATGCTATTTTACTGCATACACCAACTGGTGGTGGAGGTTTAGCTCTTTCATGGGCCTTAGCTCAATATGTTTCATGCGACTCTCCTATTGATAACGACAGTTGCGGCAAATGCATAACTTGCAAGCAAATAAGTAGTTTAAATTATATTGATTTAAGTCTTTCTTTTCCAATTATTTCTTCAAAAGATTACCCTAACTGTAATGCTTTATCTCAACAATTTAGAGAAGCCCTAAAGGCTAACCCTTATTTAAATTTAAATAGTTGGCTCGAAAAATTAGATGCTTTAAATAAGCAAGCAAACATTCCAATTGCTGAGTGCCATAATATTTTACAAACCCTTGCTTATAAAGCACAACAAGGCAAACACAAGTTCCTAATTCTTTGGTTACCTGAATTTTTAGGCAAAGAAGGCAATAGCTTATTAAAGTTTATTGAGGAGCCTCCTCAATACACGCACATCATTTTCGTAACTGAAAAACCTTTTAAAATATTGAACACTATTCTTTCTAGAACTCAACAGTTTAAAATAAATGGGTTTAAAAAAGATGACCTCCTCACTTATTTCCCAGAAGAAACTACCGAAAAAATAACAGAGGTTTTTAAAGCCACAAAAGGCGATTTAGGAAAGGCGATTGAATTAATTAACCATACTTCTTCTGAATCTTTTGGCACAATTTTGATTGAATGGCTAAGTGCTATTTCTTCAAACGATGGAATAAATGCCATTGGGCAGGCTACTAAATTAGCAGCTTTATCTAAGGAAAATCAAAAAGCCGTCTTTAGTTATTGCTCTGTATTATTAGAAGAAAGTCTTTATAATAGTGCAATTGAAAGTGAAGAAAAATCAATCTTTACAAACTGGCCAAATAAAGCTGTGCAACAGTTTCAAGCGATGATTGATAAGGCAATGATCGCTATACAATTAAATATAAATTCGAAAATCTTGTTTAACAACATGACCATACAGTTAATAAAACTCATGCAAAGTTCAAAAATCAAAATCACAGCATAATGACATCTTCTAAGCATTACTCTTTACACAACACTATGATTTCTATTACCAAAATGGCTTTAACTATTTTGGTAACAGGTTCAGTTTTTTTGTTCTCCTCATGTTCTGAAACTATCTCGCAGGATACTCATAAATTCTCCAACGAAAGTTGGAATTATTTAGACAGTATTCAGTTTTCGATTGAAATAAATGAAAATGAGACTCCGTTGGATATGTTTTTGCTATTAAGAAACACTTCAGACTATGATTATAGCAACATTTATATTCAGGTAGATCTTCTTTCTCCTACTCATAAAAAATTGGTTTCAGAACGTATGGAGTTTGTTTTAGCAGATAAGTCGGGAAGATGGACAGGCACTGGAGCTGCTAATTTATTCACCAACAAACTTCAAATAGTATATCAATCGGCCTTTAAAGAAAAAGGGGAATACACCCTTCATTTAAAGCATTATATGCGAAATGATGAGTTAATTGGTATAAGGGATATTGGATACGTATTAGACTATAGCGACTCTTTCGAATAGAATTCAACAACTTTTTCAAGCTTTATTTTTCTAGAGCCTTTTATTAATACTGTTGAATTTTCAAATTCACTCCAACTAATTGTTTTTAGCAGTTCTTCTACATTCGGATAAACCCGAAAAGATTTGACGTTTTGCTTTAATGATTCAAAAATTTCTCCTACAAAATAGGCTTTGCAATTTTCCATTACACTTAACCTATTAACAATCTGTAGATGCTCTTCATCTTTACTACTTCCTAGTTCCAGCATATCACCTAAAATGGCAAATTTTCTTCCTTTAACACTTTCAAAATCGGTTAAAGCCGCTTGCATACTCAAAGGATTTGCATTGTATGCATCCAGAATGAATGTTGTACTGCCAATCTTTCGTATTTCTGATCGGTTGTTGGTAGGTTGATAATTGCCAATGGCTTTAATTACACTGTCCAAATTGCACTCAAAGTATTTGCCAATTGTAATAGCGGCGAGCACATTTATAAGATTATAAGTACCATACAATTGAGTTTTAACCGCTTTTTTATCCGCTCCTTCAATGAGCAAATCAAAAGCAACTTGCATATTCGCACCATTAGTTTTTGTCGCAGTAATTTCCGGTCTGCTTGTAAGTCCATAACTATTCAAGATAGTCAAACCATTCGCTAGGCTTTTAACAGCTAAATCATCTACATTCAAAAACACACCATTACCATGCTCTTCAATGTATCTGAACAACTCTCCTTTGCCTTTTTTAACCCCACTCAGGCTTCCAAAACCTTCTAAGTGCGCCTTACCTATGTTTGTGATTAATGCGTAGTTAGGCCTAGTTATTTGGCATAATGAATTGATTTCGCCGACATGATTAGCTCCCATTTCAATAATAGCAAAATTATGCTCTTTTGTTAAGGATAATAATGAAAGGGGAACGCCAATATGGTTATTTAAATTTCCATGTGTTGCAAAGCAATTATACTTTGTATTAAGAGCTAGATTGCATAGTTCTTTTGTAGTAGTTTTTCCATTACTACCTGTAATAGCTAAAACAGGGAGTCCTAAATAATCACGGTGATAGGTAGCTAGGTTTTGAAGAGTTTTGAGGACATTCTCTACTTTAATCGCATTTGTTGAATCAACATCCTCATCAACAACTGCATATGAAGCCCCTCCCTCTAATGCACTAATTGCATAGATATTACCATTAAAATTGTCTCCTTTTAATGCAAAAAACAATTGTCCCTTTTTTAAGGATCGAGTATCGGTAGATACTCCGGTGCTTTTTAGAAATAAGCTATGTAGTAATTTAATATCCATAAATGAAAAAACCCCAAACTAGTCCTAATGGATTAGCTTGGGGTTTAAAGTTATCTTTATTTCTTAATTAGTTCTTGAAAAAGAATTTTTTATCCTTTTTAGTTTCAAGTGGTCCACCCACTCTTACCATAGCACATCTAAATCCTATTTCAGCAGTTGACATGTTTTCATCAATGAAACGTCTTGAACCTGGAGTCATCCAATAAGCTCTATCGTTCCATGAACCACCTTTAAAAACACGTGCTTTGTTGTTTACAAGAGAAGTATTACCGTAATCGTATTGACTAACATCATCATCTTCGTTTCTCTTATCAGGATCAACATAATTTTCGTTGTCTAATTCTTTTTTAATTCTACCTAACGAATCTTTTTCAGAAATGTTACCATCAGCGTCATTCACATTCTTTTCATAAACGTTACCTCTATATGGGTTGAAGTCATTCATGTCTTCATAAGAAAGAGGACGGTATACATCAAGAACCCACTCACTAACGTTTCCAGCCATGTTATATACACCGTAGTCGTTTGGAAGGTAAGCGTTAACTGGTGCAGTTAAATCATAACCATCGTTTAAGAATCCTGCAACTCCCATGTTGTCACCACGACCTCTTTTGAAGTTAGCTAACATTAAACCTTGAATATCTTCATCAGACGCTCTTGGGATAATACCATTCCATGGGTAAATTTTCTTTTGGTTTACATTGTTGTAAACTGTGTTACCTCTTAAAGATAATGCAGCATATTCCCATTCAGCTTCAGTTGGAAGTCTGTAATCAGGTAATAGAATACCATCTTGCATTCTTACAGAACGACGACCATCTCCGTTTGGACTAATATCTTTAAGATTCTTCTTAACTAAACCTTCATACTGGCTATTTAAATATGCTTCAGTGTTGAAGTTGTCTTCATTTTGTTGGTTAGGGTTATGCTTTAAAATTCCTTTATCAACTAAAATTTGCTCGTTTACACGGTCAGTTCTCCAAGCAGCATATTCATTTGCTTGTGCCCATGAAACTCCTACAACGGGATATTCTTGGTAAGAAGGGTGACGTAAATAATACGTTACATAAGGTTCATTATACGCTAGAGGACTTCTCCATACTAAAGTATCAGGTAATGCTTTTCTAACTACTTCAGGATAATCTTGTCCGAAAACACGACTTAACCAATAAAGGTATTCTAAGTAATCAACATTTTTTACTTCAGTTTCATCTATATAAAATGAGGCAACAGTTACACGTCTTTCCATGTTAGCATTGTCGTAGGTAACGTCTTGTTCAACACTACCCATAACAAAGGTTCCACCTTCAATTAGGACTAAACCAGGTCCAGTAGCTTGTTCTATGTCTTCATAGACTTCAAATCCACCGTTCTTTTTGTCATTATAGCTCCAGCCAGTAGTTGACGATTGTGATTTATTACATCCAACTGCTAAAAGCAACACACCACACAGGGCAGAAAATAAAGATATTTTGTTTCTATTCATTATTGAAAAATTTGTAACGGTCATCTAAGAACGTGCAAAGGTATTAAAATATTGTTTAAAATTTAGGACAATCTATTGCTCTCCATCTCGAAGGCTTTGATTTTTTCTTAATTCCAAATTCAACTGCTAAAGACACTTCGTGTGCTCCGCTAATTGCAGAAGATAATTCAGATACTGTGAAATCATAACTATACCCAATTCGGTAAAAGCCTTGTTGCAAACCAATTAATGCAATTGCTGCATCACTGTTTGTAAATACATATCTGTAATAAGCACCAACTATAATTGGACCAAAACCTATATAAGCTCCAGGTACTAATTGTCTGTTACTTCCTTGAGTTTGGAATAATAAGTTAGGACTAAATGTTGTCGAAGCATTTGGGCCACCACCAATTGGAACGACTGCTCCAACATGTGCCGTTATTTTCATAGATAAAGGCGATGCTTGATTTCCTGTAAACGATTCGTCTGGTTCAGTTAAGTGATCAACTGCAGCTCCTGCGTAAAAGTTTGGAGAAAAGATTACTAATCCTGCACCAAAATCAACAATTGACTTACTTTGATTTAGGCTACTTTCACCTGATGCAGCTGCTCCTTGTCCTTCTGGACCATTTGGACCTTGAATAAAATCAAAAATCAAATCTGCATCACTTATAGACTTATTAATCACTGTTGCTTTTAATGCTGGACGAATTGTCACATTGTTACTCACTCTTAACTGGTACGAATATGCCAAAGAAGCATAAGTTGTAGAGAATGAACTTGCTTGCTGATCTTGCATAATGAATAAACCAATACCACTATTTATAGCATTGATGTTTCCATCTATTCCAATTGCATATTGCTCATAAGCATTTACACTTGGAAACTGATTCCTATAGTTCAGTGAGACTCTATTTATTCCAGCTGTTCCCGCCATAGCAGGGTTCAAGTATAAAGGCGCTGCGAAGAATTGCGAAAAATGCGGATCCTGAGCGTTTGCTGTAACACATACTAATAATGTGAGTGCTAGGACAATACTGTTTTTTACTTTACGTACCATAGTAATTTTTAGACCTGTTGAAATCTTTTTGTAAAGATATTCGTTATAATTTAGGTTACGAACAATTTAAAATTTAACACTTCGTTAGATAATGTCTAATTTAGCGAACCACGAAGTTATCAAAATTAATACATATATGCATAAAATGATGCGAAAATGTTTTTTATTTATTTCTATCCCATTATTAACCCTTTCTGTGTTCTCACAAAATGGAGTAACAGAGTTGTTATGGGGTGAAAATTCCACTATTATATACGACGAGACACATCAAAATGTTGTGCTAAACTTTAAAGGAGCCACTTATTCTCCTGAATATCAGGGATTACCAATTTTAGTATTGACCAAGAAAGTGTTCTCAAACACTAAGGTAATTATAAAAAATGCCACCTATGCCCCAATAAAAACGGCCTATAATTTTAGTGATTTGCAGCTTGAGTTAGTATCTGAATCTGCTACAATCACTTCAAATGTTACTACTTCAAGGGGGCAAAAATTTGTTCAAATAGTGATTTTACCTTTTCGGAAAACTAGTGCTAATACAGTAGAAAAGCTTGTTTCATACGAACTAGATTATCAAAATGTGCCAAGCGAAATGGTTAAACCGAGTTATTTTAAGTCTGCCGATATTAATACTTCAGTGCTTGCAACGGGTAATTGGTATAAAATCTGTATCCCTACTTCTGGCATCTATAAAATAACCTATGATGATTTGAAATCACTCGGTATACCTGTGGATAATATCAATCCAAAAAATGTTCGTGTTTTTGGAAATGGCGGAGGAATGTTACCTCAGAAAAATAGTGCTTTTAGGCACGACGATCTCGTTGAAAACGCTATCTCGATTTTTGGTGAGGCAGATAATTCATTTGATAAATCTGACTATGTTGTTTTTTACGCTGGCGGCCCAAATAAATGGAGCTACAATCAAAATCAAGAACGTTTTGAATATGTTTCAAACATATATTCAGACGAGTCTTGTTATTTTATTACAACCGACAAGGGCCTTGGAAAACGAGTTCAAGGATTTACCGAACCTGCTGCAGCAACAAACAACACCTATTCTTATGATGCATATGTTAACCACGAAGTGGATTTGTTTAACGATCCAAAGCGAACTATAAAGTCTGGTAGAATCTGGTGGGGAGAAGACTTTAGTTTTACTACTTCTAGAGATTTTAGTTTCATACTTACAAATTTAATATCCACAATTCCCATTACGGTTACAACCGATGTTTTAGGTAGGGCAACTACAGCAAATAGTTTTAATGTAAAAGTGAACGGAGTTACAACGCATACGCACAATCTATCTGGTTCTTCGTTTTATTATGCTGATACTTATGGCAGATTGGGAAATCTAACGAGTAATCCGAATGTAAACTCAAGTAATGTTGCAGTAAACATTACCTATAGCAGACCAAATTCATCAGCCAGTGGTTTTCTTAATTATATAGAAATTAATTACCGCGCTGGTTTAAATATGGCAGGAGAGCAACTTGCATTTAGAGACATGAGTGTAGTTGGTACAAGTGAGGTGACCAATTATTCTTTTAATACAAAAGGCAAAAATTGTTCAATTTGGGACATTACCGATCCAACAAATGTAAAAAGTCTTGCTTATGGCTCAGGTACTTTAACATTCAAATCAAAATCTGATAATTTGACCGAGTTTGTTGCTTTTAATAATCAGCGTTCGGAAGGGTACTTAAGTCCTGTTCTTAAAGGTAGAGTTACCAATCAAAATTTACATGCCATGGTAACCCCTGAAATGGTTATAGTTGTTCATCCAGATTTTCTAGCATCAGCAAATCGATTAGCGAGTCATAAAAACTCAATTTCAAATGTGAATACAAAAGTGGTTACCACAACGCAAATCTATAACGAGTTTTCAAGTGGAGCCCAAGATGCATCCGCAATTAAAGACTTTATGAAAATGTTTTATGCTCGTGCAAATGGCAACGAGGAGTTAATGCCAAAGCATTTGTTATTATTTGGTGATGGCTCCTACGATAATAAAAATAGGGTTCCCGGAAACAAGAATTTTATCCCAACCTATCAAAGTCGTAATTCCAATAGTCCAACACAATCATATGTTAGTGACGATTTTTTTGGACTACTAGACAACACCGAAGGTGAATGGCTTGTTGGGCAAGCTGAGGGTATTGACATTAACATTGGTAGGCTACCAGTACAATCATCGGCTCAAGCAAATGCTGTTGTAGATAAAATAATTCAATATGAAAGTGCAAGTGCATTTGGTAAGTGGAGAAATAAAATCACCCTTATTGCCGATGATGAAGACTCAAATATTCATTTTAATCAAGTGGAAGATTTAGTTGAAATTATTCAAGATAAAGAGAGCAACTTAAATATTCAGAAGATTTATTTTGATTCATATATTCAAGTAAGTACTCCAGGTGGCGGACGCTATCCAGAAGCTCAGGATAAGGTAAATCGAAACATGGATTTGGGTAATTTGATATTGAATTACACTGGTCACGGAGGGGAAATTGGTTTATCTCATGAGCGAGTTATAGGCCTACAGGATATTAATGGTTGGTCAAATGCAGATAATTTAGCGATGGTTTTCACAGCAACATGCTCATTTAGCCGATTTGATGATCCAGAAAAAACTTCTGCTGGAGAGCAAGCATTGTTAAGCACAAAAGGTGGTGCTGTAGCTTTATTTACTACAGTTAGGTTGGTGTATGCAAATACTAATTTCACTCTAAACTCTAATTTTTATAAAACGCTTACAGAAACCTCTCCTGATCAACGTCCAACATTAGGTGAGTTGTTCAGAACCTCAAAAAACTTAAGCGGAACTGGTATTGTGAATAATAGAAACTTCACTTTATTAGGAGATCCATCTATCGTAATAGCATTTCCAAAATTATGGATTGAAACTACTTCAATAAATGGCACTCCAGTTAGTGCAAGCGGAGACTCGTTAGTAGCATTAGAAAAAGTAACCGTTTCGGGACAAGTTAGGTCGTACCAAGGTGCAAATCAACCCAATTTTAATGGAATAGTAGATTTAACGGTTTACGACAAGCCTCAAGAGCGTAGTACAATTGGAAATGATCCAAGCAGTAATATTGCCACCTTTAAAACTAGACAGAATATTGTTTATCAAGGAAAAGCAACGGCAAAAAATGGGACGTTCAATTTTGAATTTATTGTACCTAAAGATATTTCTTACGCCGATGGCTTCGGAAGATTTAGTTTATACGCTAGTAACGGTGAAATTGATGCAGGTGGATACTATGACAGTGTTAAAATAAGTGGGAATTCAACTGGAAATTTTGCTGACAAAGTGGGCCCAGAAATTACTGTCTTTTTAAATGATGAGAATTTTGCACCTGGTGGACTAACCAATTCTGGACCTGTTTTACTAGTTAACTTGAGTGATTCTAGTGGGATTAATACCACGGGATTTAGCATAGGGCATGACATTACTGCAATCGTAACAGATTCAAAAGGAAAGGCGACAGCGTTTGTATTAAATGATTATTACGAAGCCTCTGTTGATGACTTCACACAAGGGAAAATTAAATTTCCTCTTTCGGAATTAGCAGAGGGTGAATACACAATGAAAGTAAAAGCTTGGGATGTAGCAAATAATTCTGGTGAACAAGAAACGTCATTTACTGTTGCAAATAATGAAGATTTAAGTTTAGCCCATGTGTTAAATTATCCTAATCCCTTTACCACTAATACCGAATTTCAATTTGAACACAATAAACCAGGCGATATTTTAGATGTTCAAGTACAAGTTTTTACAGTAAGTGGCAAGTTAGTGAAGTCAATTACCAAGCAAATAACAAGCCCAGGTACCAGAGTAACGGACATAAAATGGAACGGTTTGGACGATTTTGGAGATAAAATTGGCAAAGGCGTATACGTTTATCGCCTTAAAGTGCGTTCAAGTGATGGCAAAACTGCCGACAAGTATGAGAAACTTGTAATACTTAACTAAAGACAGATACACATTTAATATATTTGTCAAAATCATATTTAACGAGTTTAATGAGAATTATTAATTCATTTTTAGTTTTCTGCGCCATTGCGTTGGTATCAACACCTTTATTTGGACAGATTAATGTGAACCAAATAAATGGTCAAAGTGGCGAGAGAATCAACACTATAACCACGGCAGTTCCATTCTTAACTATTTCCCCAAATGCCAAAGCAGGTGCTTTAGGTGATGCGGGTGTAGCTTCAGATCCAGATGTGAATTCTATACATTGGAACCCTGCGAAACTAGCTTTTGTAGAAAATGATGTTGCATTTAGTGTTTCTTATACTCCTTGGTTAAAAAGTTTAGTTCCAGATATAAACCTAGGGTATTTAAGTGGGTATAAGCGTTTAGACGATATGCAAACCATTGGCGCTTCCTTATTATTCTTTTCTTTAGGAGATATTAATTTTACTAATAACCAAGGTCAGCAAACTGGTGTATTTAGTCCTTATGAATTTGCCTTTGACGTAGCTTATTCGAGAAAACTAAGTGAAAACTTTTCATTAGGTATGGCCGGAAGATATATTTTCTCAAACTTAAGTGGGAACTTCTCAAACGGGGCAACAGAATCAAAACCAGGAAAAACAATTGCAGCAGATGTAAGTGGTTTTTATACCAAGGAAATTGAATTAGGTGATAAAAATGCGGTGTTAAATATTGGTGGTAACATTTCAAACATTGGTGCTAAAATGTCTTATTCAAGCAGTGATGTAAAAGACTTTATTCCAACTAACCTACGTTTTGGTCCTGGCTTAAAAATTGAAATTGATGATTACAATGAAGTTTCCTTTCTTGTTGATGTAAATAAATTATTGGTTCCAACACCTCCAATTTTAGAAGGTACTACGATTGTTGAAGGCGAAGATGATAAAACTAAGTCGGTACCCGAAGGGATATTTGGCTCGTTTACAGATGCGCCGGGTGGTGCTAAAGAAGAGTTTCAAGAATTATATTACGGAACAGGTTTTGAATATTGGTACAGTGGTCAATTTGCACTGCGTGCTGGTTATTTTTACGAACATCCATTTAAAGGAAATAGACAGTTTTTCACAATTGGTGCTGGTTTAAAATACAATGTGTTTGGTTTAGATTTTTCTTATTTAGTAACCACAACACAAGCAAACCCGTTAGAAAACACCTTAAGATTCTCTCTTGTATTTGATTTTGAGGCATTATCTTCAAAATAGATGGACATACGCGTAGGATACGGTTACGATGTTCATGCATTTAAAGCAAATCATCCCTTTATTATTGGCGGAGTAAAAATTGAACATCATCAAGGCGCATTTGGACATTCAGATGCAGATGTATTAGTTCATGCCATTTGCGATGCTTTATTAGGATCTTTAAACCTACGAGATATTGGATTTCATTTTCCGGATACCGATTCAGCTTTTAAAAACATTGACAGTTTAATCTTACTGAAAAAGGTAGGGCATTTAGTTAATGAAAAGGGCTACACAATTTCAAATATGGATTGTACAATCTGTTTAGAGACGCCAAAATTAAACCCTCACATCCCAGAAATGGCGGAAAAAATTGCAAAAACTTTAGGGATTGAAGATAATAGAGTCTCTATTAAAGCTACAACAAGCGAAAAATTGGGATTTGTTGGAGAAGAAAAAGGAATTAGCGCACACTGCGCTGTATTAGTAATGAAAGCATGATTGATTTAACAAGCGACGATCGCTTTATGAAGGAAGCTTTTAAAGAAGCTAATTTAGCTTTAGAAAAAAATGAAGTTCCTGTTGGGGCAATAGTTACTCATGGTAAAACCATTATTTCTCGCGCGCATAATCAAGTTGAATTATTAAAAGACCCCACGGCACATGCAGAAATGCTTGCCATAACAAGTGCTTCTAATTCATTAGGGAACCAACGGCTCACAGACTGTACGATTTATATTACTCTGGAACCATGTTTAATGTGTGCTGGAGCAATTTTTTGGTCTAAAATTGGCAGAGTTGTTTTTGGCGCCTACGATAACAAAAAAGGATTCAATAATATCAGCTCACAAATCTTACCAAAGGGAGTAGAAGTGTTAGGAGGAGTTATGGAAGATGAATGTGGAACAATCGTAAAAAACTTTTTTGAAAGTAAGAGGTTAAATTAATTGAGCGAAGGTTATAAATCAACAGTCATAGTTTATAACTTAGCTATCTCACTTTTTAGTAAACAAAAACAAAATAAATGTCATTCGAACTACCAAAATTATCTTATGCGCATGATGCGCTAGAACCACATATTGATAAGGCCACTATGGAAATCCACCATGGTAAGCACCATCAAGGTTATACCAACAATTTAAACAACGCTATTTCTGAAACACAGCTTGAAGGCAAAACTATTGAAGCAATTTTAGGAGAAGTGTCAAATCATTCCATGGCTGTTAGAAATAATGGAGGTGGTTTTTACAACCACAGCTTATTCTGGTCAATTATGGGCCCAAATTGCGGAGGAGTTCCAACAGGAGATGTAAGCACAGCAATAAATCAAACCTTTGGTTCATTTGATGAATTCAAAGACAAATTTGCAGCTGCAGCTGGAACTCGTTTCGGTTCAGGCTGGGCATGGTTAATTGTTAATGCTTCAGGAAAAGTAGAAGTTTGTAGCACACCAAATCAAGACAATCCAATGATGGACCTTGCAGATGTTAAGGGAACTCCAGTTTTAGGGCTAGATGTTTGGGAGCATGCTTATTATTTAAACTACCAAAACCGCCGTCCTGATTATATCAATGCATTTTTCAATGTAATTGATTGGAATGCTGTTGAGAAACGTTTTCAAGAAGCAATACAAGAAGCAATGGCTTAATTTAAGTCGCAAAAAAAAACTTTTGAAGCCGTTGCATTTAATGCAGCGGCTTTTTTATTTTCTGCTTGGACAGTCTATTAGATGGTCATTCACCAATCCTAGCGCTTGCATGTGGGCATAAATTGTAGTTGGTCCTACAAATTTAAATCCCCTTTTCTTTAAATCTTTTGCGAGCTTTTCCGATTCTTCTGTAATTGGTTTTACTTCATCAAAAGTTTTAGGCCTATTGTCTATTACTTTATTCCCTACAAAAGACCAAATGTAGTTTGAAAATGAACCAAATTCTTTTTGAATTTTGATAAACAAAGGCGCGTTGTGAATTGCTGAATTAATTTTTAGTTTATTTCTCACAATTCCCGCATCGTTCATTAGTCTTTCACGATCTTTATCTCCAAACTTAGCTACTAATTGCGGGTCAAAATTGGCAAAAGCCTTCCGGTAGTTCTCCCGTTTGTTTAAAATGGTTAACCAACTTAATCCAGATTGGGCTCCTTCTAAAATCAAATGTTCAAAATGGTGATTGTCTTTATAAGACGGAACTCCCCATTCTTTATCATGATACTTAGTATATAAAGGTGTCGATAAACACCATGAGCACTTTTTATCATCCTTCATAGGTCGGTAGTTCTTGTATGGGTAGCCACATTTTAATTTCTAAATCTTGTATCTGATCATCTTCAACCATTATTCCTTCACTCTCCAGAAGGTTTTTCATTAGGTCAGGATTCTCAAAATGCGCTTTACCCGTTAATAATCCATTTCTATTTACAACTCTATGTGCTGGAACGTTTAAAGTTGAACTATGAGAAGAGTTCATTGCCCATCCAACCATGCGTGCTGATCTTTTTGCACCCAAATATTCCGCTACGGCACCATAACTTGTCACTCTTCCATAAGGAATAAGTGCTACTACTTTATAAACCTTATCAAAAAAACTTTCTCCCATTATAATTCAAAGTGAATATACTTAATCGTCTCTCCTACCTCAGTAAAAATTTTCTCGTAGGTAGTTTCTATTTGCAATGCTTCTTCTTTCCCTTTTGGTGTTTCATAAACTACTGGAGAATTAAAATAAATTTTAGACTTTCTAGCTTTTAAAATTTCTAATGTGAACTCATAAAGTCCTGTATTGTCAGTTTTCAAATGCAGTTGTGAATTAGGTTTCAAAAACTGCAAATATTTGTCCAATAAACGGTTTGATGTAAGCCTTTTTTTCTCTCTACTTTCTTGGGGTTGTGGATCTGGAAAAGTAATCCATATTCCAGAGACTTCATTCAATTCAAAATAGTTCTCAATAAGTTCAATTTGATCTCGAATGTACGCTGTGTTTTTCAAGCCTTCATCAACGCTGGTTTTGGCACCTTTCCAAAGGCGTGCACCTTTTATATCCACGCCAATAAAGTTTATATCAGGATAAATTCTTGCTAAACCCACTGTATATTCTCCTCGTCCGCAACCTAACTCTAAGTATATTGGATTATCATTTTGAAAATATTCATTCCACTTGCCTTTGTGTTGATTATCTAATTCGAAAACGTTTCCAAAGGTTTTCATTTCAGCCCAGCGCTTTAGCTTATTCTTTCCCATATAGCACAAAATTAATGTGAATTATGGGATAATTTTAATGAAATGAGGGTTTATTATGAAACTAAAAACACCCAAAAACAACAGTTTTTGCCGTATTTAGTAGGTCTATAGCCTCTGAAACCAAAAAAATGACATTTCTTTTGGCTCTATTATCACCAATTATTTTGAGTTATGCACAATGGTTCAAAATCGCTTATATTCCATATTTTATACTGATTTTACTTCATTATGACATACTAATAGGTGCAATTACCCCTAAATTAAACCTAAAACATGGTCATAAATAAAACAACCCTGTAAAGTTTTACCGCAGTGTGGAAAACAAACCTTGTAAATGCTCGTCAAATAAGGACCGAACGATTTGCAGCAACCAATTAAGATTCTATATTTGAAGTGTTAAAAGAACTAATTTTAAAACCAGTTGCCACATAGTTTACAACAACTATAAAGCAACATAAATATCAAAAATATGAACAAGAACGATTTAATCTCAAAAATTGCTAGTGATGCAAACATTTCTAAAGTAGATGCAACTGCAGCATTAGAAGCTGTAATTGGCGGAGTTTCTGGAACACTTTCAACAGGTGGAAAAGTAACTTTAGTTGGATTTGGTACTTTCAGTACTACTGACAGAGCTGCAAGAAAAGGAAGAAACCCACAAACTGGGAAAGAAATTGATATTCCTGCAAAAACTGTAGTAAAATTCAAGCCAGGAAAAGAACTTTCTGAGCAAGTTTAATTACTAGTTAATGACAACAAACCCTCGGTTTTTTAAATATAAAATCGAGGGTTTTTTTATGCGTTTTTTACTACTAAATATAGCCCTTTTATCTTCTCTGTTTTGCTTTGCTCAAAACAGTGCTAAAATTCACGTTCAAAAGCTTTGCGACACAAGCTTTTTTGGAAGAGGCTATGTTGACTCTGGTGATTACCTTGCCGCAAATTATATTAAAGGTCAATTTGAAGAATTCGGCTTAAATCCAGTTGCCTCAGAAACCTACTTTCAATACTTTTCATTAGGTGTTAATACCATCAACGATTGTGAAATTTCTATTCAGAAAAAACAATTAGTTGCCGGTGTTGACTATTTAATTTCTACCATTTCTGGATCTGGAAGTTTAAGCTCCAAACCTGTTTTTTTAGACTCCAACGAGTTTAAAGCAAAGGGTTTTTTAAAAGCCCTTTCAAAACTTAAGCCTAGCGACATATTAATGTATCGCACTCCAAAGGAATTAAAGAACGAGCTTCCTACCTTTTTAATAGATGGGCAACATCAAAAGTTATTTAGCTGTGGTGCTATTGTAGAATTAACAACAGAAAAGTTCACGTGGTCTGTGGGCCGAAAATATTCATCTATTCCTTGTCTAAAACTCAAGGATAGTCTTTTTGATAAAAATGCTGAAGTTTCTATCCGTATAGAACAACAATTTAAAGCAAAATACCAAAGTCAAAATGTTGTAGGAGAAATTAAAGGTTCTAAATATCCTAATGAGTATATTGTTTACTGCGCTCATTATGACCATCTAGGCAAAATGGGGCGAAATGCTGTGTTTAGGGGAGCCAATGATAATGCTTCGGGCACTGCAATGTTGCTTGACTTAGCAAGCTTCTACTCTAAACCAGAAAACAAACCAGAAAAATCCATTCTTTTTATAGCCTTTGCTGCTGAGGAAGCTGGCTTGGTTGGATCTAAGTATTTTGTCAACAATTCACCTATTCCGCTTGCTTCAATTAAATTTTTAATGAATTTGGACCTAGTAGGTTTTGGTGAAAAAGGCATTACTGTGGTGAATGGCAAGGAATTGAAAGAAGAGTTTGAGCTTCTTACCGCAATTTCAGACAAAAACAACTTATTTACCTCAATAGCTGCTCGTGGAGCTGCTCCAAATAGTGACCATTATCCTTTTTGGGATAAAGGAGTTCCTTGCTTCTTTATTTATGGTCGCGGTGGAAATACCGCTTATCATGACGTTCACGATGTGCCAGAAAATTTGACTTATGAAATGTACCCTAATCTTTTCCAGTTATTAGTAGAGTTCATGGGTAGTTTTTAGCCAAACTTCTCATCAAAAAGTTTCTGCAAGGCAAACATTTCATCTCTTAACTTACCAGCTCTTATAAAATCTTGCTCTTTAGCAGCTAAGTCCATGTTTTTCTTGGTGTAGGCTATACTCTCCTTCAAATCCTTTTCTCCCATGTATTTTATTACTGGGTCGGCAGCAATTCCGGCTTCTGCCGATTGAATATTTTCGTAAGAGGAAGTTCCATATTTACCGATAACACTCGAGTCTTCCATTTCCTTACCCGATTTTTTAGAAACCGAATGAGGAATAATTCCATGTTTCTCATTATAGGCCATTTGAATTAATCTACGTCGCTCTGTTTCTTCTACCGTTTTAACGATTGATTTCGTCATTTTATCGGCGTACATAATTACCCTCCCATTTTCGTTTCTAGCGGCGCGGCCAATGGTTTGGATAAGACTAGTTACATTTCGAAGAAAACCCTCTTTATCGGCGTCTAAAATGGCAACAAGCGCTACTTCTGGCAGGTCTAAGCCTTCTCTAAGCAAGTTTATTCCAATTAGCACGTCAAACTTGCCATTTCGCAAGTCTTGTAAGATTTCAACACGCTCTAAGGTGTCAACTTCAGAATGAATATAACGACACTTTATTCCAAGTTTGGCCATGTACTTGGCTAGCTCTTCCGACATGCGTTTAGTAAGGGTAGTAACGAGAACTCGCTCCCCTTTTTTAACAGCTTCATCTATTTCTTCTAAGAGGTCATCTACTTGTGTTGCGATTGGTCTAATCTCAATTAATGGATCTAATAAACCTGTTGGACGAATAACTTGCTCCACAAAAACACCTTCAGTTTGCATTAATTCATAATCACCTGGTGTTGCGCTTACGTAAACCCTTTGACCTACTACAGATTCAAACTCTTCAAAATTTAGAGGTCTGTTATCTAATGCAGAAGGCAATCTGAAGCCATATTCAACTAAATTGTTTTTTCTTGATCGGTCACCTCCGTACATTGCTCTTATTTGAGGTAGGGTAACATGACTTTCGTCGATCATCATTATGTAATCATCTGGGAAATAATCTAATAAGCAAAAGGGTCTAGTTCCAGGCTTACGTCCATCAAAAAAGCGTGAATAGTTTTCAATACCTGAACAGTAACCAAGCTCTCTAATCATTTCTAAATCGTACTCAACTCGCTCTTTAAGTCTTTTTGCCTCATTAAACATGGCGTGTTCTTCATAATAATTTAAACGAAGTACTAATTCATCTTGAATATTGTGAATTGCTTCTTGCTGGCGTTCTTTTGGAGTTACGAATATGTTAGCTGGAAAAATAGCTACATTTTCAATGATTCCAATACGTTTTCCAGATTCAGGTTCAATGTGTTCCATTGATTCAATTTCATCTCCCCAAAAAGATAAGCGGATAGCATAATCTGCATAGGCCGGATAAATATCAACTGTGTCTCCTTTTACTCTAAAAGTTCCTCTTCTAAAATCACCAGTAGTTCTTGAGTACAAAATTTCTACTAATCGGTATAAAAACTGATTTCGAGAAACCGTTTCACCAACCTTAATCCTCATAACTGAGTCTGCAAAATCATCCGGGTTTCCAAGACCATAAATGCAACTAACAGAACTTACCACTATCACATCTCTGGCTCCAGACATAAGGGAGGAAGTCGTTTGAAGTCGTAGTTTTTCAATCTCTTCGTTAATACTTAAATCTTTCTCAATATAAAGCCCAGTTGTGGGTAAGTAGGCTTCTGGCTGGTAGTAATCGTAGTAAGAAACAAAGTAATTCACCGAATTATTGGGAAAAAACTGCTTGTATTCGCTATAAAGCTGAGCTGCTAAAGTTTTATTATGGCTTAAAACTAAAGTTGGACGTTGAACTTGTTGAATAACATTGGCCATGGTAAAAGTTTTACCAGAACCTGTCACTCCCAATAAACATTGGTGTATATCCCCTGATTCGAGTCCTTTTACAAGCGATTCAATCGCTTTTGGTTGGTCTCCTGTTGGCTTAAATGGTGATTTTAGTTCGAACGGCATTAAATTATCTGACTGTTAGTCTAAGACTAACGAAATATATAAAAATAAATACTTAAAATAAAACCACAGACTGTTGGTACACCTATGTATTGACAGCTTTTATTCATGGTTTTTAGGTTTGTACAGACCCGGAGGATTTATTCTTCGGGTTAGTAATTTTTGGTTCGGGAATTGCACTATGCCTTTTGAATAATCTTTCATTGCTAATAACGATTAATTAAGTCGCCTATCTCATAACTAAGAGATGGGCCTTTCCTTTTGCCAAATTTCCCAACTTGCTAAAGCTTGTAACTCTAACATTTCTTTTCCATTTTTGATTGCTGCTCCTTGCATTTTAGCCTTTTTCAGAAATACTGTTTCTTCTGGATTGTAAATTAAATCGTAACACAAATGATTTTCACCTATTGCTTGATATGGAATTTTAGGATACTCGCTAATTAATTTCCCCATTCCTAAAGGCGTGCAATTGATTAAAAGCTTGTGTTCTTTTATTAATTCTTTTGAAATTTCTTTGTACGATATTATTGATCTTCCACTTGAAGAAACATTGGTATAAAGTATTCCAAGCTCATCTAACACATAAGCAACTGCTTTTGCTGAACCACCTGTTCCAAAAATAAAAGCATTAGTATGCTCTTTTTTTAACAAGGGTAAAATGGAGTTTTTAAATCCAATTACATCAGTATTGTACCCAATTATTCCCTTTGCTGTCTTAACAACAGTATTAACCGCCTTAATTTTCTTAGCAGCGCCTTCAAGCTCATTTAAAAAAGGAATTATTGTTTGTTTGTGAGGAATGGTTACGTTGAAGCCAAGAATTTCTGGATTATCCAGGAGTTCTTTAACCTTTTCTATTTTATCCAAGGGATAATTTTCGTAGCTCATTTTTTTTAGGCCCTCTTTTTGGAATTTAGATTCAAAAAAACTCTTAGAAAATGAATGAGAAAGAGGATATCCTATTAGACCTAGTTTGCTACCCATTTGTTTTTGATGTATTTCCTAGCCTCTCTACAAAAAACACAAGTATTAAACCCACTACCATTAAAGCAATAGCAAAAACAAAACTCCTGTCCATAAATGGCATAATGTTCTCCTGAATAAGTGGTTTAATTACACCATGACGATCCGCATAGGTTTCTAAGGTTATTTTCCATGGCCAAATTTTGTTAAGCGAACCCAACATAAATCCAGTTAGCAAAGCAATTGTGAGTTCTTTGTATTTTGAAAACAGCCATGCTAAGAACTTTGAAAAAACGATCAATCCAGTTGCACAGCCAAGCATAAAAACTAATACTGTAGCAATATCCATTGATTTTAGGGCATTTAAAATAAACTCGTACTTACCTAATATCAATAAAATATATCCTCCAGAAATTCCAGGTAGAATCATCGCGCATATTGCTACAGCTCCTGCTAAAAAAGTATAAATTAATCCCTCAGGAGTACTTGCGGGAAGCATTGAAGTTAGAAAATATGCAATTAGCGCACCTATGATTAACATTAGTAAGTTGCCACTATTTTTAAATTTCATGGACTTTGAAATAGTATAAGCACTACCTAAAATCAATCCGAAAAAGAAAGACCAAAGAAACTCAGGATAGGTTTGCAATAAATAGAGCATGACATTGGCAATTAAAACAATGCTGCATGCAATTCCTAAAAATAGTGTCACCAAGAAAGCGCCATCAATACGTGACCATATTTCCTTAATGTTTCCTTTAAAAAGAAGTTTAATTATTTGAACGTCTATATGTTTAAGGGCAAGAATCAGTCTTTCATAGATGCCTGTAATAAAAGCGATAGTGCCACCAGAAACTCCAGGTACAACATCTGCTGCACCCATTGCAATCCCTTTTAGGAACAATATTACTTTTTCTTTAAAGCTTGATTGAATCATGAAGTTGATTTTCATCTAAGAAGTGACTAAAAGTATCGCTTCTAATACCCAAACGAAGAGTTTCTAGAGGAATAAGTTCATTTGGTGCTATGTTACCTAAGTTTACATTTGCTCCTAATAATTTAACGAAGAAAACCTGTTGAGCTTTTTGAGGAGCTTCCCAAATAATATCTTCCATAGGAATTTTAGTTAAAATCTCTTCAACCAAACCTGATCGAACCTCACCATTTCCTCTATAAATACCTACGTTACCACTCTCACGCGCTTCAGCTATAACCTTGTAAGATCCAGCTTCAAACTCCTTAGTCATTAATTCAATCCATTTATATGGCGGAATAATTTTCTCTACGTCTTTTGAACCAACCTCTGAAATTACTGTAAGTTGAGTAGATAGTTCACGTATGTATTCACATTTTAAATCATGTGGCATAACAACTGATCCGTCTGAAACTTCAGCATACTCCATGTCATACTTATCAAGCACTTTTCGATAATCATCAAATTGATTTCGAATAACAAATGCTTCAAACAGGGTGCCTCCAAAATAACAAGGGATGTTTGCTTGTCTGTATAGGTCTAGTTTTTCTTTAAGAATTGGTGTTACAAATGAAGTTGCCCATCCAAGTTTGACAATGTCAAGGTGAGGTTCAGCCACGCTAAGCATGTCTTCAATCTCACGTAGGCTAAGCCCTTTATCCATCATCATGGTTGTACCATGTTTTCTTGGCTTAATTTCTCTCTCTGGAATTTGCTTTAAATTAAAATTCATTCTTTTGGCTTTGGTTGGTCAAAGGACTTTGTGTGATTCTAAATTAGAATAATCTTTTAGAACATTTGCAATTTCTTTTAAACCGTTTGTTATTTATTCCATCCGTTTATCAGAAGTTCCAAATTTACAAATATTAAGAACCCAATAGCTATTTCTAATTGGCAAGTTTTAATAAACCTTCTTATCTTACAATAAAAAAACATGGAAGCAATAATTACTTCTAAGGCTCCAGCACCAATTGGACCTTATAGCCAAGCGGTAAAGCACGACAATACTTTATATATTTCAGGGCAAATAGCCATTAATCCAGCAACTTCTGAATTGGAGATGGGAACAATTCAAGAGGAAACAACTTTGGTAATGAAAAACATGGAAGCGATTTTAACAGAAGCCGGTTTTGAGTTCGGTAATGTGGCTAAATGCACCATTTTACTATCAGACATGAGTTTGTTTGCTGAAGTAAATGAAATTTATGGAAAATGCTTTGCAAATGATTGTCCACCTGCACGAGAAACTTTTGCGGTAAAGGGGTTGCCAAAAGGTGTAAATGTAGAAATCTCAGCAATTGCTGTAAAATAAAAAAGGAGGCCAAGGCCTCTTTTTTTATTTTGTTACGGTATAACCTTAGTTAATTAAGGTTAACGTTCCTGAATAAATAATAATATTCGATCCATCGTTACTCCTTACCTCATATTGTCCAAATACGGCATAGACACCATTTGGGGCTAATTTACCACCAATCATTCCATCCCATTTATCTGAAACTGCATCAGCAGATTTCTTTACGATTTCTCCCCATCTATTCACAATAATCATTTGAAATCCATCAGGTGATGTGGTTGCATTTGGACCAAATGTTGGATGAAGACCACCTGGAGTAAATGCTGTTGGCCAAGATATTTCAACATCACATTGCTCTGTTTCAATAGCGCTAGATATAAAAGTACTAGTAGCTGCTAGCCCTGGTTTGGTTACAACAAGTGAAACAGTTTGTGTTCCAACTGAAGCAAAATTATTGGTTATTGTTTGTCCTGTGGCATCAGTAGTACCATCCCCATCTAAATCCCACTCATAAGTCCAAGAAGGGTCTCCGTTTGAGTTTTCAGTTAAATCAGCATTTTGCTGAGCACAAATTAAAACACTGTCATAAAATGCGCAGCCTACTTCAATATTTGCAATTAAGTCATTAGGTGTTACGAAGCGGTTACAAGCATCAGAAATAGTGTTCATATCTGTTCCCGTTGCAGCACGTAATTCATAGATTCCTTTTTCAGGAAAATCTGCACCTAATGTGAAATCTAAAATATCACTACTTAATGCACCACCATTATTTGGCTGGCAATAAAATCCTTGAACTCCTGATATTGGAACAGTAATGCCAGTTGCTACATTTGTTAAAATAAAATCTGAACCAGTTGATTCTAAATTTGCGCAAAGAATGTTTTCATTAAAAGTAAAACTAAAATCTCTTTCTGTACACAAATAAGTTTCTGCACCTGCAGGATCTGCGGTTGGAGGAGTCTCATCAAAAATAGCTGGCTCTGTTGCTGTAAAGTCCAAATCAAAATCAACATGAGTTGAAGGTGTAAACCTGTTAATCATAATTACATAGGCAGAATCCGCAAAGATTACGATACTATTCAAAAACTCCGCTCCAACTGCACCATCGAATGCTCCTGTATTTCCATTTGATTTTGCCACATTGCAAGCCTTTTGATTGCTTGTTGTAGTCGCAATCATTAAGTCATTATTTTCAAATATTCTTCCGCATTTATCCACATCACTAGTACCTGGAGGTACTCTGTCAATATTGTAAATTACCCAATCAAAATCTGCTGGTGCACTTGGAATTAAAGTGAAGTTTAACACTCCGTCGATTTCTGGCACAAATCTAAACCATCTTGAGTTGGTTTCAGACGACGCTCCACTCGTAGTGCTTTGTGATGGCAAACAGCTTTCAGTAAATCCGTTCATACTTCCTAATGAATTTACTTCATTAGCGTTTGCACCCGGACCATCAAATGAATTGGTTACAGTCCTAATACTATTACATAAAATCTCTTCTGCAAAAAAGCAATCTTGACTTGCCAAATCTGGGTACAACTGTGCATTTACAGAGAAAAAAGTAAGGGTTAAGAACGACGTTAGGATAATTTGATTAATTCTTTTCATTTCTTGTGTGTTTCCCTCAAAAGGGGCTGCAAATATAGGTATTATAACGATATATTTTACCTTTTTATTCTACATATAGACCGTCTAAATACGCTTTGGTTGCATTAATCAACGGACTTATTATTTCATCAAACTCAATAAACGGTATTTGAGCGCGATAAGAATTATGGTTTTTAACTATTTCTGAGGCAATTTCTTCTAAATTTTTAAACCCCAATGCTTGGTTTGAACAAAGCGCTTCAATAGCTAAAACCAGTGAAACATTCTCTGCAATTTTCATTGCTTTTACCGCAGCAGTAGCTCCCATGCTTACATGATCTTCTTGACCATTTGAACTAATTATGGAATCAACTGAAGCTGGGTGTGATAATACTTTGTTTTCACTTACCACAGATGCGGCAGTGTATTGAGCTATCATTAACCCGCTATTTAGCCCTTCGTTTTTTACTAAAAATTTTGGAAGTCCTCTCGACCCAGATAACAGCAAGTAGGTTCTTCTTTCAGAAATACTGGCAATTTCAGCCATAGCAATTGCTAAATAATCTAAAGACATGGCTAAAGGTTGTCCATGAAAATTTCCACCACTTAATATTTCGTCTTCTTCATGAAAAACTAATGGGTTATCGGTAACTGAATTTAATTCTTTTTCGAAAATTGAAAAAACATGTGTGATAACGTCCTTGGTTGCGCCATGAACTTGCGGAATACACCTAAATGAATATGGATCTTGTACTTGTTCTTTACCCGAATGCTTTGACTTCGAGTTGCTTCGCAACTTATTTATACGCTTAGCTGTTTCTACTTGCCCTTCAAATGGCCTAACCTTTTGAATTAATTCATGAAAGGGAGAAGAAAGACAATCAAAGGCTTCTAACGACGCGGCTGCAATATCATCCGCATTTTTAGAATAGCGAATGGCTGTATCCAAGGTGTGAATAGCTAAAGATTGCATAAACTGAGTACCGTTTAACAGCGAAATTCCTTCTTTAAATTCTAAAGTAACGGGTTCAAATATTCCTTTATCTACTAAAGACTTTGTTTCGATTTTTGTCCCATTATAATACACTTCTCCTTCACCAATTAAGGGTAATGATAAATGTGCCAAGGGCGCTAAATCACCAGAAGCTCCTAAAGAACCTTTTTCGTAAATAACAGGAATAATGTTGTTTTCATAAAGAAAAATCAACTTTTCAATTAATATTGGACGAACTCCAGAACTACCAAAGGCGAGGTTTTGTGCTTTTAAAAGCAACATTAACTTGGCACAGGAAATAGAAATTTCATCGCCTACACCACAAGCGTGCGACCTAATTAAATTGTATTGAAGTTGATGGAGGTCTTTTTCCTCAATTCGTTTATCGCACAAAGCTCCAAAACCAGTGTTTATGCCATAAATAACCTCATTAGGGTTGCTTTTTAAGCGGTTTTCTAGGTATTTACGATTTACATCTACCTTTGATTTTACTGCTCCTTTAAACGAAAGTGAACTTGGGCAATGAATTGTTTTCATCACCTCTGCCAGGGAAAGTTCTTTTCCTAATTGTAGTGTTGCCATCTTAGACTAGCATTTGAACAGGATTCTCTAACATCCCTTTAAAGGTTTGTAAGAATGCTGCTCCTTGAGCTCCGTCTACCACACGATGATCACAACTCATTGTAACTTTCATCACGTTTCCAGGTACTACTTGTCCGTTTTTAACAACAGGAACTTGTGATATTCCACCTACCGCAAGAATACATGCATCTGGTGGGTTTACAATAGCAGTAAATTCCTCAATTCCGAACATTCCCAGGTTTGAAATGGTAAACGTGTTTCCTTCCCAATCTGCTGGTTGTAGTTTTTTAGTTTTTGCTTTATCAGCAAGGTCTTTAACTTCTGCATTAATATGCGATAAAGACTTGTTATCTGCGAAGCGAATAACTGGCACTAAAAGTCCATCTTCAACAGCAACTGCAACTCCAATATGAATGTGTTTGTTGTATCTAATTTTGTCTCCTAACCAAGCTGAATTTACATTTGGATGGCGACGTAAGGATGCGGCAACTGCTTTAATTACGAAATCATTAAACGATATCTTCACGTCTCCAGAAGCGTTAATGCTTTTTCTCGCGGCCATTGCATTATCCATGTCAATGCTAATAGTAAGATAAAAATGAGGTGCGGTGAATTTGCTTTCAGCAAGACGTTTTCCAATGGTTTTACGCATTTGTGAAACGGGTACTTCTTCGTAGCTTTCCTCTCCAACAAATGCAGGAATAGTCACTGTAGGGCTACTTGTTGCACCACCTTTAAACTCTTCAATATCTTTTCTAACTACTCGACCATTGTCACCAGAACCGCTTACGCTACTAATGTCAATTCCCTTGTCGCTTGCCATTTTCTTAGCAAGTGGAGAAGCTTTTACACGAGTATCGTTTGAACTAGATTGGGCAGCAGCAGGTGCAGGAGCGCTTTCTGTTTTAACTTCTGCTTTTGGTTCTTCTTTTTCTTCGGTTTTGACCGCAGGGCTTGAACCCTCAGCAGCTAAAAGAGCTTTATAGTCTTCTCCTTTTTCGCCAATTATAGCAATTACTTGGTCAACGGGAATAGTTTCTCCTTCTTTTACTCCAATGTGCAATAAAACACCGTCGTAAAAAGATTCAAAATCCATTGTAGCCTTGTCAGTTTCAATTTCGGCAAGTAACTCACCTGAAGAAACTTCTTCTCCTTCTTTTTTATGCCATTTAGCTAAAACACCTTCTTCCATGGTGTCGCTTAATTTGGGCATGCGAACTATTTCTGCCATTGTCTTTCTATTAGTCGGTTATGAATGGGTAATTTGGTTCAGCATAAACATCTTCAAATAAGCCTTTAGGGTCTGGCCAATCAGAATCTTCAGCAAATTGTACAGATTCTTCTACTTGTGCTTTCACACGTTCGTCAATCGCGTCAATTTCTTTTTGTGTTAGATACTTTTTGTCTTTGATGGTTTTTAAAACCTTCCCTATTGGATCTGCATCTTTGTATTCTTCTAATTCCTTTTTAGATCTGTACTTAGCAGGATCACTCATTGAGTGGCCTTTGTATCTATAGGTTTGCATTTCCAATAAAGTTGGGCCATTTCCTTTTCTTGCTCTGTCTACCGCTTCGGTAATTGAATCATGAACAGTTTCACAACTCATACCATCAACTTGGTAAGAAGGCATATCATAAGCCAAACCTAATTTGTGAAGGTCAAATACGTTGGTGGTACGTTCAACAGAGGTACCCATCGCGTATCTATTGTTTTCGATAATGAAAATAACAGGCAAGTTCCATAGCATTGCCATGTTAAGTGTTTCGTGGAAAGCTCCTTGGCGAACTGCTCCATCACCCATGTAACATAAGCACACATTTTTAGTGCCTTGATATTGTTCCGATAAAGCGATACCAGCACCTAATGGAATTTGACCCCCAACAATACCGTGTCCACCAAAAAAATTAAATTCTTTTGAGAACATATGCATACTGCCACCTTTGCCTTTTGAGCAACCAGTAACTTTACCGTAAAGTTCAGCCATTACCATATTTGGACTCATACCAAGACCAATAGGGTGTGCGTGATCACGGTAAGCTGTAATCATACTGTCCTCTCTAGTTGTTGCTGATACTGCGCCAGCTACTAAAGCTTCTTGACCTATGTAAAGGTGACAAAAGCCTCTAATTTTCTGCTGAATATAAAGTTGTCCAGCTTTTTCCTCGAACTTACGCATAAGTAGCATGGAATTATACCAATGTATATACGTTTCTTTTGTGATTTTTTTACCCATATCTATTCAATACATGGCAAATTTATCAATTAGTTAGATATCTCCCACCTTTAATGACAAACTAAAAAGCCACCCGATGTGCTCGGAGTGGCTTTACTGATTGATTTACTGATTGTTATAAGGTTAAACCAAACTTATATCTTGTTGAACTTCCAGGGTAAAAACCTTCCAAGAGCATGGATCCTGAGCCCAAAGCAAGCACATTTTCCAACTCTTCGACACTTGAAACAGTTTCATTACCTACTTTAGTTATTACAAAACCTTCTCGAATTCCAATTTGACTTAATTTTCCACCGGAGTTTAAGCTTTTAATCTTAACTCCTCCAATAACTCCATAAGTGCTCATTTCTTTGTCATTTAAATTCTCAAACGAAGCACCTAAAGAAGCAAATACTCGGCTTTCTTTTTTCTCAACTAAGGAGGTGGTCCCTTCTCGGTTTCTTAAGGTTACATTTAGTATTTTTTCTGTTTTATTTCGAATCACTGTTACCGCAACAATATCTCCTGGGCGGTAGTTACCAACTTGTTCTTGTAATTCTGGCGTGCTCTTCACCGCTATACCATTAACCTTAGTAATCACATCTCCTGGCTTAATTCCAGCTTCCGCAGCTGCGCCACCAGAAGTTAGTCCTCGAACAAATGCCCCATTAATAAGGTCAAGATTTTCTTCTTTTGCTAAATCGGCAGTAACATCTTGAATGTTTACTCCAATAAAACCACGCTGAACCACGCCATATTCTTTTAAATCATTAGTCACTTTTGCTACAATGTTTGCTGGTATGGCAAAACTGTATCCCGCAAAGGAGCCAGTGCGCGAAGCAATTGCTGTATTGATGCCAATTAATTCGCCATTTAAATTAACCAAAGCGCCACCACTGTTTCCAGGATTTACAGCTGCATCGGTTTGAAGAAAAGACTCAATACTTGAACCGCCGCCTAATAAATTTATGTTTCGGGCTTTTGCGCTAATAATGCCTGCTGTTACTGTTGAGGTTAAATTGAAAGGGTTACCAACTGCAAGCACCCACTCTCCAACCTTAGTTTCATCACTATTACCAAGGCGCATTGATGGCAAATCTTTTTCCTGAATTTTTATCAAAGCTAAATCACTACTAGGGTCGGTGCCTATAATTTTAGCTTTGTATGAACGCTTGTCGTTTAAAACAACTTCAATTTCATCTGCCTCTTTAATAACATGGTTATTGGTTACAATAAATCCATCACTTGAAATAATCACACCTGAACCTGCACCCATTTGAGGAATTTCAATTATTCGTTCGCCGTATCCAAAAAATTCTTTGAATGGATCAGACAATGAAGTTGATACGGTTGATGATGTTTTAATGTGCACAACCATAGGGGTAGAAAGTTGGGCCACATCTACAAAGTTGATTGTTGCATTTGCAGGACCTGCAGAATAACTTGCATTATAAGTTGGTTGAGTAGCTACCACTTGTGCTTTTTGTGGTGTTTCAAAAAACTTATACGCTCCTATTGCTACAAAGCCTCCAACAATTGCTAGTGATAATGATGCGAATATTCTTTTATACATAATTCTTCTATTTTTTGATTGTTACAATTTATTACTATCAAGCTATGTGCCAATGTCAAAACATCAAACTATTAAAAGTGTTATTTAAACTATTGTAAAATATTTTATACAATAGTGAAAAGTAAGTGAGATATTTGCAGATTAATTAGGCTCAAGTCCTGCTAAAACTTCATTGTTGACAAGTCAAAATGACACAAATGCAATTTTCTTTCTATAAATATCAAGGTGCGGCAAATGATTTTGTTTTACTAGACAATAGAAAAGGTCTTATTTCAAAAGACCCCAAGTTGTTTGAAGCAATGTGTCACCGACGCACAGGCATTGGCGCTGATGGAGTTATTTTGATAGAAAATCATCCTGATTTTGATTTTCAAATGTACTACGCGAATTCTGATGGTAAGCCTTCTAGCATGTGCGGAAATGGTGGTCGATGTGTCGTGTCATTTGCTCATTTCCTTCAAATTATAAGTGATAATTGCACCTTTTTAGCCATTGATGGAAAGCATGAAGCGTCTATTACTGAGGAAGGCCTAATTTCTTTAGGAATGAACAATGTTGATTCTGTAGTTATTAACCAAGAACGAGCAGTATTGGATACTGGTTCACCACATTATATTGCGTTTACTGAAAATGTTAAGGACATAGATGTTTTTACAGAAGGAAGAAGCATCCGAAACAGCTCAGAATTTAAAGCCGAAGGCATTAACGTTAATTTTATTGAATACAACGAACATGATATTACCATTCGAACCTATGAAAGAGGGGTAGAAGATGAAACTTGGTCGTGCGGAACAGGAGTTTGTGCGGCTGCAATTGCAACAGCAATAAAAAATAAAGAAGAAGGAAAATTAGAGTATCGATTAATGACTTTAGGTGGCGTTTTATCTGTGAGGTTTCAGTTGAAAAACGGGAAAGCGACTAATGTAACACTCATTGGGCCAGCAAAACAGGTGTTCCAAGGAGAATATGGCACTAAAGAGACGGAAATCGTAAAAACAGTTTTTAAAAGCTAAAAATATTACCTAGATTTAATATTAATTTTTTAGCGTGGGGGCATAAAAAATTAATTGCAACAAACCAAAGCAAGTGATAGAAGTAAATACAGACGAACCTTGTGAAATAGTTTATTCATTATACCAACATGAATACCTTGGCTTTTTAATTGAACCACATATTGTTCAAATGACAAAAAAAGGAAGCTTTTCATTGGCTCACCAGAAATTATTTTCGGTGAAGACAAAAGAGTTTGCCGAATTTTTAGATGATTTAGACTACGATTTAATTAAGCTTTTGGAAGAATGTAACCAAGAGTTTATTGTTAAAAAGTACCACCCAACGCCAATTAGGCCACATGAGTTTTTCTTAAAACATTACAACCCTGATGTTCATAAAGTAATTCGGCCAAATATTGAGCGACGTATACAACGGTTCTTGAGCATTATGGAAGACAAGAAGTTGTTTGTAATGGGCGATGACGGAAACCCAACTTCGCAAAGCATTAAAGTTCACGAACATACTGCAAAAGTGCTTTTTCACTTTTTTAAGAATGAAGACGATACTCACTATTTTCCAACTTTGAAACTAGGTGAAGAACGAGTTGAGTTCAGAAATCAAAATGCTGAAATAATTTGTGAGAGTCCGGCTTGGTTATTATTAGCCGACCAGCTTATCAACTTCGAACCTGATTTGGATGGAAAAAAGTTAAAGCCTTTCCTTCGTAAAAAATTCATTCGAATTCCTAAACTTTCGGAGCCCACCTACTACAAAAAGTTTGTTGGTCCGTTAATTGAAAAATACAATGTTCACGCCGAGGGTTTTGAGATAAAAAGCGAACAACATTTTGCAAAGCCTGTGCTTAAAATTGAAAATGGTTGGGATAATCACATTAATTTGGTGTTGTATTTCAACTATGGCGATTATGAATTTCCTTATAATTCTGGAAGCAAGGCCTCAGTAAAGCTTGAACAGAACGGAGAAGAATACATTTTCCATAAAGTAAAACGAGCCCTAGACTGGGAGCGTCACAAAGTGAACAAAATAATTGAATTGGGTCTCGTACCTGGCGATGGCAGTGCTTTTATATTAAAAGGTCCTCGCGATTTATTGGATATTGAAAGTCCGAGTGCTTTATATGCAATTTACGAATGGCTAAATGCCAATATTGATGAATTAGAACGTGCCAATATTGAGGTAATGCAACCTGAGGAACAAACTCCTTATTACATAGGTGAAACTTCGTTCGATTTAGAGATTTCTGAAAACAACGATTGGTTTGATGTGCATGCAATAGTTCGTTTTGGTGAATTTGAAGTGCCTTTTTTCAATTTGAGAAAGCATATTTTAGATGGTAATCGTGAGTACAAACTTCCTAACGGGCAAATTGCTATCATACCAGAGAGCTGGTTTACTGAATATAATGGCTTATTTGAATTTGCAGAAAACGGTCAAGGTATTCGCTTGAAAAAGCACCATTTTGGAATGGTGAAAGAAATTGAGGAAGGTAATTTGGCCAAAGTTTCTTACCAACAGGTGTTGCAAGAATTAGTTGGCGATGAAGTGGAGGATATTGCAATGCCCGTTCACTTTAAGGGTGAGCTTAGGCCGTATCAAAAAGAAGGATATAATTGGTTTAGTTTTCTTAGATCGCATCATTTTGGCGGCTGTTTGGCCGATGATATGGGATTAGGTAAGACTATACAAACTTTAGCTCTATTGCAAAAGGTAAAAGAAGAAGAAACCGATCATCACAGTCCTACCTTAATTGTAATGCCTACTTCGTTGATTTACAACTGGCAAAACGAGGCAAAAAAATTCACTCCAAAGCTGAAGGTTTTTGCTCACATTGGTACAAATCGTTTAAAACACACTAAAAACTTTCACAAGTACGATATTATATTAACTACCTACGGTACAATTCGTTTAGATGTTGAATTTATAAAACAGTTTTGTTTTAATTACTTGATTTTAGATGAGAGTCAAGTGATAAAAAACCCGGCTAGTAAAATCACTAAGGCTGTAAAAGAATTATGGTGCAATAATAAGCTTATTTTAAGTGGTACTCCGGTTGAAAATTCGGTTGTTGATTTATGGTCGCAAATGAGTTTCTTAAACCCAGGTTTATTAGGTGGAATTACCTACTTCAAAAACAACTTTGCGGTTCCTATTGAACGTAAGAAAGATGAGGATAAAGTTGATAAGCTTCAAAAAATTATTCGCCCTTTTGTTTTAAGAAGAACAAAAGATCAAGTGGCTTCTGAGCTTCCAGATAAAATGGAGCATGTTTACTACTCTACTATGAGTAAAGATCAAGAAGACTTGTATGAAGAAACAAAGAGTCTTTATAGGAACCAACTTCTTGAAGAAATTACGACCAACGGAATGGGTCGCTCGCATATCAGCATTTTACAAGGTCTAACTAAACTTCGCCAAATTGCAAATCACCCTAAAATGGTTGATTCTGAAAGTGCTTTTGGCTCAGGAAAGTTTGATGATGTAATTAGCATGCTTCAAAATGTAATGGAAAAAGGGCACAAAGTGCTTGTTTTTAGTCAATTTACCAAGCATTTAGCTTTGTTTAGAGAATACCTTGACCAAGAGGACGTGCATTATAGCTATTTAGATGGTAGTACTAAAAACCGTGGTCAAGTAGTAGATGAATTTAAAAGCAACGAAGACATTCGTTTGTTCTTAATATCAATTAAAGCTGGTGGTGTAGGGCTAAACCTTACCGAAGCTGATTATGTTTTTATTTTAGACCCTTGGTGGAATCCGGCAACGGAACAGCAAGCAATTGATAGAACGCATAGAATAGGTCAAGACAAGAATGTCTTTATTTATAAGTTCATCACTAAAAACAGTGTAGAAGAAAAAATTCTAGCACTTCAGAAACGAAAATCCAAGTTGGCCAAATCGTTAATCTCTACAGAAGACACTTTCTTAAAATCGCTAACCGAAGACGACCTAAAGGACATTTTATCCTGATAGAAAGGATTGCCTATATTTGTTTGAATAAATTACAACATGAAGGTATTATTTGTCTGTTTAGGAAACATTTGTCGCTCACCTTTGGCCGATGGAATTTTACGAGATTTATCTGCTAAAAACGGATTAAATTGGGAGATTGATTCAGCAGGAACTGGTGATTGGCATGCAGGAGAAGCGCCAGATGAGCGAGCCATTGCAGTTGCGAAGAAAAACGGTGTGGACATTTCTAAACTTAGGGCTAGGCAGTTCAAAACTGAAGATTTTGATCATTTTGATCGCATTTATGTGATGGATGGATCCAATTACAGCGATTTACTAAGCCAATCTCGCGGAAGCGAAGACATGATTAAAATTGATTGGCTGTTGAATTTATATAGTCCTGGTGAAAACAATAGTGTTCCCGACCCCTATACCGATTCTGGCATGTTTGATGAAGTTTACGCTATGGTAAATGAAGCATGTGAAGCCTTAATACAAATAAAAGAATAACGTGAGTACCATTAAACCCATATTGCCAAAAGGAGTTAGAGACTACGACCCTGCAACTTTAGCCAAGCGCCATTTTATATTTAACACCTTACGAAAAGTTTTTATAAAATATGGCTTTAGTGAAATTGAAACGCCAGCAGTAGAAAATTTAAATACCCTAACAGGCAAGTACGGAGAAGAAGGTGACCGACTAATTTTCAAAATTTTAAATTCGGGTGATTTCTTAGCTTCGGTGAGCGAAGAAGTGCTTGATAAACGAGACAGTGCCAAGGCAATAGCTGAATTAACTAAACTAGCACTTCGCTATGATTTAACTATCCCGTTTGCACGATTTGTATCAGCAAATAGAAACGATTTAGCCTTTCCATTTAAGCGATTTCAAATTCAGCCAGTATGGCGCGCAGATAGGCCTCAAAAAGGTCGTTACCGTGAATTTTACCAATGCGATGCCGATGTTATTGGCTCAAATGCTCTATTAAATGATGCAGAGCTTTTGGGAGTTTATTACGAAGGTTTTAAAAACTTACACATTCCTGATTTTAAGATAAAGTTAAACCATAGAAAAGTGCTTTCTGCTTTAGCAAAAAGCATAGGAGCAGATGACTTAGTTGGACTAACTGTTATTTTAGACAAGTTGGATAAAATTGGTTCAGATGGTGTGCTAGACAACTTAAGTAAGAGTGGATATAATGAATCGCAATGTTCTGTAATTAAATCTTTTATGGATTTAGAAATTGCAGATGTTACAGAGTTAGCAAAACTTAGTGATTTATTAGAAAAGAGCGAGGATTTAAGCATTGCCCTTAGAGAATTGAAAGAAGTATTAGAAACAGCAGCCCAAATATTACCCGCAGGATGGGAAAAATTTGTGGTAATAGATAATTGCTTAGCGCGAGGATTAGATTACTACACTGGCTGTATTTTTGAGGTTGCAAGTCCGGCATTTAATGGAAGTTTAGGTGGTGGTGGTAGATACGATGATTTGACCGGCATGTTTGGCTTTGAGGGCATGAGTGGGGTTGGTATTTCATTTGGAGCCGACCGTATTTACGACTTAATGGAAGAGCAAAAATTGTTTCAAAACATAGAGAACACTTCAAAAACGAAGGTTTTGATTGCCAATTTTGATGAAGAAAGCAAAGAAGAGCAGTTTAAGTTGCTTAAAGTTTTACGCGATTCAGGCATACGTGCCGAGTTGTATCCAGAATGCAGCAAGTTGAAGAAAAGCATGAACTATGCTGATAAAATTGGGGTTATGTATGTTGTTTTAGTTGGAGAAAGCGAGCGAGAGAATAAGGTTTTTACTTTGAAAAACATGGAAAGCGGAGAGCAGGAGAAGCTTAGTATAGAAGCGATTGTTGCTTTGGTTTCAAAATAACCTTGGCTTAAATATTTTTAACCATTAAGGAACAAAGTTCGCAAAGAACTAATGGGTAGAAGTGCTTTATCATGAATGGGCCAATGCATTAAACTAAATTTTCTTATATTGTATCTCCTTTTAACAAAACAATTTTATCATGGAATCAGTAAAACTATCCAAAAAACAGCACCGAGGGGGCGATAAGCTGTTCTTAGAATTTGAAAAAAATCACGACTTTATAAAAGAGCTAAAAAGTATTGGCGGCAGATGGAGTCAGACTCACAACCAATGGTATTTAGAAGGTAAAAACTCGAAATACGAAGCCTTAAAAACCCTGTGTAAAGGGCGTTTTGTATTGGACACTCCGCCTTTGATTAAAACTCAAAACATTTCTTCAGAATTTCAAACTGAATATGAGAAAGCGATACGGCATATGCGAATTTCTGGCAAAGCGAAAAGCACTATTGAAACCTATGGCAGTATTATAAGTCACTTTCAACAATTTACTAAAAAACCGGCGGCTCAAATAACGCATGAAGATGTAGAACAGTTTCAGCATGAGTTTTTAATTAAAAAACGTTATGCAGTAAGCACTCAGCGACAGTTTAAAGCAGCTATTGCTGTGTTTTTTGATGCAAATGAAGCGCCCAACATAAAGTTAGATGCTATAGTAACGCCACAGAAACAACTTATTTTACCCAAAGTATTAAGTCAGGAGGAGGTTTTGGCCATGATACAAGTAACCAGTAATTTAAAGCATAAAACCATTTTATGCACCTTGTATTCGTGCGGGTTACGACGAAATGAATTAATAGAATTGCAGTTAGAAGACTTGTTTTTTGATAGGAAGTTGATTCTGGTAAAACAGGCAAAGGGAAGAAAAGACAGGGTAGTAGTTTTAGGCCGTGTATTGCACGATATTTTAAAGAATTACATAGCAATTTATAAACCGAAGGAGTACGTATTTAATGGAGCAACTAGTTTACGTTATACCAGTTCAAGTGTAGGAAGAGTAGTGACAATTGCGTCACAGAAAGCGAAAATTAACCGCAAGGTAACGCCGCATATGTTACGCCACAGTTTTGCCACCCACATGATGGAAGATGGTGTGAATTTAAGGTATATTCAAGAGCTGTTGGGGCATTCAAAACCCGAGACCACACAAATATATACAAGGGTAACACGTAAGCATTTGTTAGATCAGAAGAACCCATTAGACGAATTAGTAAAGAATTTACAGCCCCTAACAAGACCGGAACAAAAAGCACAAAAGGTGAACTTAACCGGTACTATTTAGGGGATTATGTTTATGTTTATGCAACATAAAACTAGTTGTATGCCATGCGAGAAGAGTAAAAACCCACCGCACATTTTAGCACATTTGGTTTTTGCCAACGCTCTTTGCCAACCCTGAAAAACCAAAAGAGCTAAAATCTCCCCACGCTCGGTGGACGGTAATAAATCAAACGGTTTTTATATTGATAAACGAGATAGTAAAAATTAAAATACTATCTTGGCTGGATAATTTTAGACGGACATGAACCGAATAAAGGAAGTACTCGAACAGAAAGGAATAAAGCAGACTTGGTTGGCAGAGAAACTTGGAAAAAGTTACAACATGGTTAACGGCTATGTGCAGAACCGAAAACAGCCAAGGCTTGAAGTACTATTTGAAATAGCCAAAATCCTTGATGTTGAAGTAAAAGATTTAATAAGCGAAGAAAAGATATAACAATATGTCAGAAGACCATAAAAAAATATTAGAACAGCAGCTTTGGAACATAGCCAATACGCTCAGAGGAAAAATGAATGCGGATGAATTCCGTGACTACATTTTGGGATTCATTTTCTACAAATACCTAAGTGAGAAGATGGAAATCTTTGCTAACGAAATTTTGAAACAAGACAAAATCAAGTTTCGTGAGATAACACTCAAAACTGATGATGCCAAAGAGTTTATAGCTGCTATTAAAGAAGAAGCTTTAGAGAAACTTGGCTATTTCTTAAAACCCGAAGAGCTATTCACGGAAGTTGCTCAAAGAGGAATGGGCGAAAATGAAGAGCTTGACCAATTTGACGAAAGCAAGACAAACTTCATCCTTGAAGATTTACAGAAGATTCTAATCAATATTCAGCTAAGTACCATGGGTACGGATAGCGAAGAAGATTTTGACAATCTTTTTGAGGACATGGACTTGAACAGCACCAAACTTGGTAAAACCCCAGAAGCAAGAAATATAATTATTGCAAAGGTGCTAACGCACCTTGACAAGATTGATTTCAAACTGGAACACACCGAATTGGACGTATTAGGTGATGCCTACGAATACTTAATTGGGCAATTTGCTAGCGGAGCAGGTAAAAAAGCAGGTGAATTTTATACACCGCAAGAAGTTTCTAAAGTTTTAGCAAAAATTGTAACCACTGGAAAGCAGAAACTAAAATCTGTTTATGACCCTACTTGTGGTTCAGGTTCTTTGCTGTTACGAGTTGCAAAAGAAGTTGAGGCAGTAAGTAATTTTTACGGACAAGAAATGAACCGTACTACTTACAACTTGGCTCGAATGAACATGATTTTGCACGGAGTACACTACCGTAAGTTTGACATTAAACAAGAAGATACGCTTGAACACCCGCAACACATTGACCAACAATTTGAAGCGATAGTAGCCAATCCTCCTTTTTCGGCAAAATGGAGTGCAAACCCCTTATTTACAAGTGATGACCGATTTAGTCAATATGGCAAACTAGCACCAAGTAGTAAAGCAGATTTTGCCTTTGTACAACACATGGTTTACCATTTAGCAGAAAATGGAACAATGGCAATTGTATTGCCGCATGGAGCTTTATTTAGAGGTGGTGCAGAACTACACATTCGCACCTATTTGATAGAAAACAAAAACTTTTTGGATGCTGTGATTGGCCTACCAGCCAATATATTTTATGGGACGAGTATTCCAACCTCTATTATGGTTTTCAAAAAATGCCGCGAACATCCAGAGGACATTTTGTTTATTGATGCAAGCAATGAATTTGATAAAGTAAAAACGCAAAACATACTTCGACCAGAACATATCAAGAAAATCATTGACACCTACCGTAATCGAACAGAGATAAAAAAGTATAGCACAAAAGTTAAACTGAAGGTAATTGCAGAAAATGAATACAACCTTAATATACCAAGATATGTAGACACTTTTGAAGCTGAGCCTAATATTGACATAGAAGCCATCACAAAAGAACTGAAAGCAATTAATGGATCAATGAAACTTACAAATGGCACGATTACAGCTTTTTGTAAAGAACTCAACATCTCAACTCCGTTCTAATGATAGAAAAACAAATGAACATACCAAAGTTGCGATTTTCTGAATTTGATGAAGAATGGAAACAATATAACTTTGGAGAAATTGCTGAGTTTTCGAAAGGAAAAGGAATTTCGAAATCTGATATAGTTGATGATGGTCTATCTGAATGTATCCGTTATGGTGAACTATATACAACATATGGAGAAACGATAAGTGAAGTAAAATCAAGAACCAATGTCGATAGTGGTGATTTAGTATTTAGCTCTGCAAATGATGTTATCATTCCCGCATCTGGTGAAACTCAAATTGATATTGCAACAGCTTCTTGTGTCTTGAGGGAAGGAATCGCTCTAGGGGGTGATTTAAACATTGTGAAAACGAAAAATAATGGTGTTTTCCTATCCTACTATTTAAACAGTAAGAAGAAACTAGAAATAGCCCGTTTAGCTCAGGGTATTTCAGTAGTACATTTATATTCAAGTCAGTTATCGCTTTTAGAATTAAATCTTC